>NZ_JCBCBS010000102.1:0-20713 GCF_059864205.1 Pelovirga sp. | reverse complement strand
TAGGGGTCACACCTGTTCTCATCCCGAACACAGAAGTTAAGTCCTACCGCGCCGATGATACTGCATTGGTAACGATGTGGGAAAGTAGGTCGCCGCCGAAATTATTACCAAAAAGCCCTCCAGCATACGGAGGGCTTTTTTTTTGACCTGTTTTTTACCTGTTGTATTTCAGCGCCGGGTCCGCGGTCCTGTGCCGAGGGCCAGGCCCCTTGTCACAGGAACCCCGACCCTGCAGCAAGGATGACAGCTGAATAGCAACGCACGCCGCGCTGCGCCGTCGTGTCATAATCTAACTTTTTCAAGTTGTCCAGATGTTACGACTTTTTTATCGAAACTCAGTCGGGATTGATCTGATAGTATTTGATTTTTCTGTGCAGATTGGAGCGTTCAAGGCCGATTTCTTCGGCAGTGCGTGAGATATTCCAGCTGTTCTTTTTCAACTTCTCAATCAGAAATTGTTCTTCAAATATTTCTTTCGCTTCTTTATATGAATCAGGTAAATCTTCTGTCAGGGTTGTCGTTCGATTATCCGTCGTTGCTATGTTGCTGATCTCCTGGGGCAGGTCAGAGCGCTTTATTTCTGTCCCAGGAGTCATGATAACCAGTCGTTCAATTAGATTTTTAAGTTCCCTGACATTTCCCGGCCAATCATATGCCAGTAGGCACGCTAATGCCTCTTCACTGATGGTTTTGTTCTCCCGGCTTTCTTTGCTGCAGAAGAAATGTAGAAAGTGAGCACAGAGCAGGGGGATATCTTCTTTGCGGTTGCGTAGTGACGGCACGACAAAAGGGAGAACATTAAGTCTGAAATACAGATCCTCACGAAAGTTTCCGGCTTTTATCTCCTGTGGCAGTACTTTGTTGGTGGCTGCAATCACCCTGACATCAACTTCTATGGTGCGGTTGCCGCCAACCCGTTCGAACTTGTGCTCCTGCAGGATGCGCAGAATTTTAGCCTGGGTTTTCAGACTCATGTCACCGATTTCATCAAGAAACAGGGTGCCGCCATTGGCCTGATCGAATTTGCCCCGCCGAGCCGCTGTGGCACCGGTAAAAGCCCCCTTTTCGTGCCCGAACAATTCCGATTCAATCAGCTCTTCCGGAATGGCGGCACAATTGACTTCAACAAAAGGTTTGTCGCTACGGCCGGATTGTTGATGGATAGCGCGTGCCACCAGCTCTTTCCCCGTGCCGTTT
The DNA here is from genome assembly GCF_059864205.1 of Pelovirga sp. Lineage (NCBI taxonomy): Bacteria > Pseudomonadati > Thermodesulfobacteriota > Desulfuromonadia > Geobacterales > Geobacteraceae > Pelovirga > Pelovirga sp. Next base: position 19,516 of record NZ_JCBCBS010000102.1, on the reverse strand, counting down.
TCACCAGTAATCAATACCCAGCCGGAACTGGGCGCGGCAATCTTGATCTGGGCTTTGAGTTTCTTTATCGGCAGACTTTCACCGATCATCTGGTAATCGCGGGCCAACTTCTCTTTCAGGGCATTGTTCTCAGCAACAAGCTGTCCAACCTTCAGGGCGTTTTCAATAGATAGCAGAACTTTTTCCAATGAAAGGGGCTTTTCGATAAAATCGAAGGCGCCCAGCCGTGTTGCTTTAATCGCTGTTTCAATCGTGCCGTGGCCACTCATCATCACAACCAGCTGCTGCGACCTTGTTTGTTTGATTCTTTTCAGGGTTTCAAGACCGTCAATGCCGGGCATCCAGATGTCGAGGAGAATCAGATCGGGATCCTCTGTATTGATCATCTGCAGACACTGTTCACCGTTGGCGGCAAAGGTTGTTTTGAAGCCCTCATCCTTCAAGATGCCTTGCAAGCTCTGACGGATACTCTCTTCATCATCGACAATCAATATATGTTTCATTGGTGCATTATCCTGTCAGCTGGCGCTTAGACGTTGTCATCCGCCGGCAATTCAATAATAAAATGGGTTCCCTGTGGCTCGTTGTCTTTAACCCTGATATAGCCGTTGTGGTCAGCAACAATGGTCGAGACTATGGCTAGTCCCAGTCCGGTGCCGGTTTTTTTGGTTGAGAAGTAGGGTTCGAACAACCGGGGTTTGTTTTCCGCCGGAATACCGCAGCCGGTATCAGAAACCATCAGGGTAATGATATTGATCTCTCTATTATAGCTGGAACTCACCGTAATTGACCCCTTGGGAGGGGTTGCACTAACAGCATTTTCCAACAGGTTGATCAACGCGCGTTTGATCTGTTCCCGGTCAAATTTATTGGCGGGCAGATCGGAGTCGAGTAACGTACTAAATTTAATATCCTTATGTGCCTGGCGGTAGAGTGTAAGACATTCCAGGATAATATCATTCAGGTTGTTCAGAGTGGGATTGGTGGCCGGCATGCGGGCAAAGTTGGAAAACTCGTTAACAAGATTCTTCAGTTCATCGACCTGCTTGCTGATCATGCTGGTGCATTCGTCAAAGACGTCGTCATCTGCGCTAAAACGATCAAGGTAACGGCGGCGCAGACGTTGCGCGGAAAGCTGGATCGGGGTCAGCGGGTTTTTGATCTCGTGGGCTATACGCCGTGCCACCTCGCGCCAGGCCGCCATGCGTTGAGCTTTGTAGAGTTGCGTGAGATCGTCAAAAACAACAACCGTTCCCATAAAGTTGTTGTCGTTGTCGCGCAGGGTCGTCAGATTGATCATCAGGGTGTATTTTTCGTCGCCGATGGGGATAGTCATGTGCTGGCGTACTGTGCCTTTTTCAGAATAAAAGAGGTCTTTTAGCAGGGCCATGATCTGCGGCATATAGACCTTTGGAATAACCTCTCTGAAATCTTTCCCCTGAACTTTTTCGGCTTTCATGTGCAGCAGGTTTTCCGCCGATTTGTTCACGGTGGTCAAACAGCCGTGGCGATCGATGGAGATAACCCCGGCGGTGACGTTGGCGAGAACGATCTCCATATAATTACGGCGTCGGTCGAGTTCAAGGTTGGAGCGTTTCAATTCGATATTGGCAGCGTTTATTTCCTGGCGCCCGTGGCGCAAATCACCTGTCATCTGGTTGAAGGCCTGAACCAAAGTGCCAATTTCATCGGTACTGCTGGTTTCCAGCTGGATGTCCAGATCGCCTGAAGCCACCCGTGTCGTTGCACTTACCAGTTCCTGGATCGGCACGGTAATGCCGCGGGCCAGATGAAATCCGAACCAGGTTGCCAGAAACATGATAATCAGGGCGATCAACAACAGGACAATGACATAGCCTTGCTGGATTTGCCCTTTAATCGACCGGGTTGTTTTGTACTGTTCGACTGAAGAGGCAATCTCCTTCATTTTGACAATGAGGGAGTAAGGGACATAGTAGTTAACAACCACCACACCAACAATATCTTTGGGGTCCCAGTTTGATTGGACCGGGACAATACCGCGGATCAGATCAGCTTGACCGACCGTGGTGATTTGGGAAAAACGGATCCCTTGCAGTCCTTCGCGCACTGGATCGGAGGTGGCCGGCGTAATGTCGAAAATCGGCAATTTGGGGTTAGCTACGCGTACCAGCTCCTCATGGGTAGCGGAAAAAACCTCAACAATGCCTAGATTGTATTCTTCCTGCTTTTCTTTGATGAGTTCGCGCAGTTGCGCGAGATTTTCCTCATTGAGCAGGCGCTCCCGACGGATGCGCTGGCTGAGCTGATCAGCATAGTAAAGTGCGTTGGCTTCAGAGTTACGGTAGTAGGTTTGCGCAACTTCGAGAGATTCATCAAGGGCCATTTCTACCTGGGTGCTGAACCAGTTATCAATACTGTTGCGGATAAAACCAGCTGAAACAAAGAACAGCAGCATGGTCGGAATAAGGGACAGGGCAATAAAGGCCCCCACCAGTTTGCTGCGGAGTTTGGCCCCGGGAACGCCGCGCCGGCGTTCCAATAGCAGCTTGAACAGGTTGCGAAAGATCAGGAATAAAAACAGCAGGATCAGCAGAATGTTCAGATTGATCACTGCCAGAGCAATGATGCTGTTGCTGATCGGCAGTTGCGCGGTCAGGTCAACCAGGTGGACTTCAAACTTTGGAATGAGCAGGAGAAGTACGAGGGCAAAAAGGATTGCTACCCAGTCTCGACTTTTGCGTCGTGGGGTGGCGGTTTCATCAGAATGTGGGTCTGGAGATGTCATGCAAGCCTGCCTCGCTAAAACATTATCGCTGCGCCTGCTGATTTTAGAGAATGCGTGCAGACAACACAAGCAGGATAGGCAGATTCCCGCAGATAAAAAAAGAGCAGCCAGGTGCAGGCCGCTCTTTTGTGGGTTTGTGATTGGGTTAGAAGTTTATGCTTTGTTGAAAACAAGTTTGGTGGCGCGCGCACCGGAAAAAACGCGCTGGGCCTCGCGCAGTGCCTCTTCGCTAAAGTCGACGTACACCCAATGGTCAGGATTGTCCTCAATCAGTTTCACCATTTTTGCGTTGAGGTCGTGCCCGGCCTTGAATGCGCGGATATGACCGAGCAGCGGGGCGCCCAGCAAGCTGAAGTCGCCTATGGCGTCAAGGATCTTGTGGCGCACAAATTCGTTATGATAGCGCAACCCTTCAGGGTTCATAACGCCATGATCATCAACTACAACAGCATTTTCGAGGGAACCGCCACGCGCCAGACCGTTAGCTTTAAGGTATTCTACCTCATGGAGAAAGCCAAAGGTGCGCGAGGAGGCGATATCTTTGCAAAAGCTTTCAGTGTCAAATTTAAAACTGTGATTCTGAACTGATATAGCCGGATGATCAAAGGCGATGTCAAAGGTGACCCTGAAAAATCGTGAGGGGATGAGGCTGATCCGTTTTTCCCCTTCAATAATTTCCAGCGGTTTACGAATTGCAATAAATTTGCGTGGTTCACCCAGAGTGGTAAATCCCACCTGTTGAAATTCCCGCACAAAATGAGCAGCACTGCCATCCAATACCGGTACTTCCGGGCCATCGATATCGATATGCAGATTGTCGATAGAAAAAGCGGCCAGGGCGGCCATCAGATGTTCGATGGTCGATACCGTGACCCCATTGTGCCCGATAACGGTCGCCATGCGGGTATCAACAACATTTTTGGAGCAGGCCTTGATGCTGACAGTAGTGTCGCCATCGGTGCGGTGAAATATAATACCGGTATTGGCCGTAGCCGGGCGCATGCGCATATTGATGCGCGCGCCACTGTGCAGGCCGATTCCGGAGATGTTGATGTTTTTTGTCAGTGTGCGTTGAAAAATCATTTACTCTTCCGATCTGCTGTAAGTTGTTCCATTTAACCTGATGCTAATATTATGCAAACAGCAAGCCAACTTTATCTTTAGCTAACTAGCTGAAATTATTAAGGCTGAGTTTGTGGTATGGGCCTGAGTGTTGCAATGTCGGGATAGAGCCGGGGGAGTGGTGTGGTATTTATGCTACAACCGCCATGCTACAGGCGGCCGGATCTCAGGATAGCGATGGCCAGTCCGAAGCCGAGAAAGCCGGCAACCGAATAGCCAAACAAACCGATGATGGGGAATCCCATCAGACTTGGTCCTTTGTCGACCTGCATGACGACAGATGAACCGATGATCAGGGCAGCGATGACCATGCTGAAGGAAATACGGTTGGTCGATTTTTCCAGGTCGGTAATCAGCCGTTCGAGACCACGGTGCTCGAGATCGATTTTGAACTGGTTACGGTTGACCCGGTTGATGAATTCCTTGATGTCTTTGGGCAGGCTTTTACCCAGAGCATGGTATTCGCGGATTGTGCCGGCAATATCCTTGGTTATGTTGCCGGGAGAGTAGCGTTTTTTGATAATCTCTTCGGCAAAAGGCTGCAGTTGCTCAACCATGTTGAAGTGCGGATCGAGCTGTCTGCCAATCCCCTCCATGGCAATCAGCGAACGTGACAGCAGCATCAGATTAGAAGGAAACTTGATTTGATAGTGCGAAAGGATCTGGATAAAATCGAACAGCAGTTTGCCGACCTTGATTTCCTGTAGCAGGGTGTCGTAATAGTCATCGATGAATTCAGCAAGGTCATGACGCAGGTTTTTCCGGCTTGATTCGTCGTTGAGATCTCCCGAGTACAGTAACTGCGTGATGATCTGGTCGGCGTCACGGCGCAATACGGCCAGGAGCAGTTCAGTGAGGTGGATTTTAAGTTCATCGTCCAGTCGTCCGACCATGCCAAAGTCGAAGATACAGATGACATCATCTTCCAGGATGTACAGATTACCGGGATGAGGATCGGCATGAAACAGCCCGAATTGAAAAACCTGTTTAAGAAAACTGTTAGCGCCGCGTCGGGCAATCAGTTTAAGGTCGTGCCCGGCCCGGGTTAACTCAGCAAAGTTGGAGATCTTGATCCCGGAGACATATTCCATCGTCAGGACAGTGTGACCGGTATAGTCCCAATAGACGCTGGGGATGTGAACCGTTTCGTCATCCTCAAAGTTTTTTCGAAAACGATCAATGGTTCGCCCTTCACGGGAGAAATCGAGTTCACGCTGAATAGAACGACGAAATTCCTTGACGATTCCCACCGGGTCGTACATGTCAGCGCCCGGCAGGTGCTTGTTAGCCAGGTAGGCCAGCCCCATCATGATATCGAGGTCAGTCATAATCACCGCTTCGATCCCAGGTCGGCGCACCTTGCAGACAACCTCAGTACCGTCTTTCAGGGTTGCCCGGTGAACCTGGGCCATGCTTGCGGTTGCCAGGGGCAATATCTCAAACAAGGCAAAGAGGTCTTCCACCGGATAGCCGAGCTCGGAATGGATTTGCGCCTGGACTTCGTCAAGCGGCACCGCCGGAAGGTGATCCTGGAGTTTTTTGAGCTCGTTAATGATATCTTCGGGGACCAGATCGGGGCGGGTGGATAGGAGCTGTCCAAGTTTGATGAAGGTTGGCCCCAGCTCTTCGAGGGCAAGGCGAAAACGTGCGCCATGGGGAAGCCGTTGCAGATCCCGCGAGGTTGTGCCAAATGTCACCGCGCGTTTGCCGAGTTGGATATAGTAATCGATATTGAGCTGTTCGATAATATGACCGAAGCCATACTTGAACAGCACCGAAAGGACCTGACGGTAGCGCTTCAGCGACCGGACATTGCGGTTGAATCGATTAAAGGGCAAAGTTGTGTTCCAGCAACAGGCTAGTGTTCAAGGGTTTTGAGTTTTTTTTCCAGGGCATCGACTTTTTTCTTTAGCGTGTTAAATTCTTCTTCTGTTACTATTCCCAGCCGTTCAAAGGCCTTTTTGACCTCATCCTGCGCTACGGATTCCAGTTTGCTCTGGTTATCCTTGGCTGTTTGTTGCAATTTGTCCAACAGTTTTTTCCCCTCTTCTTCGCTTAAGTTAAGACGTTCCTTGAGTTCGCACACCAGTTCTTCTGCTTTTTTTTGTGACATGGACAAGGCGCCAAGACCGGTAAGTAAGGTTTTTTCGATAATTTCAAACATGATGACCTCCTTGAGGCAGTTTGGTTTCCGTCCGGAAACTGCATTAAGTCAATCCAGATTTTCCAGATGAAGCGTTATGGGTTTCCTGTTTACACCTTTGATTATAACAGTTGGGCAGGATGCTTCAACCATGAACGAAAAGTGGTTCATCTGGTGTAGCGATCCCGCTCCGAATAAATGCAGCCACAGTACTGCTGGCGGTAGAGACCCATCTGCTTGGAGATTCTGATCCCTTCGTTCCAGCCGCGCCGATAGTCTTCGTAGAAAAAAGTTAATTGGAATTCTGCCGCCAGCTGCCGACCGTAATCAACAATTGCATCATGCTGCTGGTAACGTGAATAGAGCAGGGTCGTTGTGAAGGCGTCTGCACCTGTAGTGTGAGCCTGCTCGGCAGCCATGCGTAAGCGTGATCGATAGCAATAGTGGCAGCGTTCTTCGGGCCTCTGGGCAACATGGGCGAGAAACTCATCGAGAAGATAGTCGTCATTGACTACCAGGGGCAGTTCAACCCGATCAGCATAGTCACGGGTGGTATCCAGGCGCTTGCGAAATTCCTGATAGGGATGAATGTTGTGATTGTAAAAAAAACCGGTGACTTGATGCTGTTGCCGGCGCAGCATGTCGACCGGGTAGATGGCGCAGTTAGCGCAGCAGATGTGGAGCAGAATGTTCATGTTCGGTTTCTCCAGAGATTAAATACTTATGTTGAGACATCTGTAGGTCTCTGTCAATTTTTAAACCAGTCGATATCGGGGAGTTCGAGCTTTTTCCAGATATTACGAATCAGATTACGCGCCGCCTGTGGTTTCTCCATCTGTCGGTAGCTTAGATCGCTCAACAGTTGATGCAGCGTATCAAGGTCCTTGCGATAGCGTTCCAGCAGTTGTTCAAGCTGCTTGCGATCAGTGGGAAGATCAATCGTGGTTTTGCCTATGTGGGCGCAGATCAGCAGCGTCTGTTCCAGCTCCTCGCCGTAACCGTGCAGAAGTTGACCGTTCCCATCGATCATATCGAATTGACCAAGGAGCCTCGAGATAACGCGAAGGGGCGGTGTGATGGCATACCTCACCATGTCAGGCTGGTCGAGAAAGTACAGGTATTGATCGGGAAAATTGGGGATACCGTGGGCGTGTAGCTGATCAATAATCTGCTGTTTAACGTTTTTCGATGCCTGCATACTTGCCTTGCCGACTGATGCCGTTTTGTTTTCCTCTGCATCAGGCAGTAGCAGGGCATTGCACAGTTGCTGCTGGAGTTGCTCCGGCTCGGTAAAAAGAAAAAGCTCGCGGCCGCTGCCGCCGGCAGTTTTAATCAGGGTCGGCTCGGTATGTAGAGGGGAGCGTAGCAGTGACAGGTGCAGACTGTGTTCGCCCCTGACGACTTCGCGCAGGTAAAAATGTTCACTCAGGAGAGCCCATAGCGGATCGTCAGCGCTTATTTCGACCAGGGCGACGGGGCATTCAATATGCACTTGCTGCTGCGGCTGACAAATGCCGATGAGGTGGATCAGTTGCCATTTCCAGCGCGGTTGATCGGTGAGAATCTTGAAATTTCGATGAGGCCAGGATGTTCGCAGGCGGGCACTAAACAGGGACCTTTCACTGCTTGAAATCGGAATCGGACTGAGCAGGCGGGCCATCAGGCTGCCGCGACAAATATTTTCCGGGGTTAATGACATCAGGGATTTGTAGAAGAATGTCGGCTGGGGCAGACCGGCAAGCTCGCGCGCAATGGCGGTGCAGGCCAGGAGTAATGGCGAATCAGAGAGGATTGCGCGCAGGTTGGTGCCGGTAGCTGGAGCACATGGATACAAGGACATTTCGCAACCCTCCGCCTGGTCATCAGCATGGTCTGGATACCAGAGGGAGAGTAGATTGCGCAGACTCTGTTGTACGCGCTGCGCCGGTGTCGCCCAACGCAACTGCTGCAAGCGCAGCAGCAGATGGTGGTAGCAGACGGCCGTATCACCGGGAAGAGTCGTTGGCGCCCCTTCCCAGTTGTAGCTTAAGGTGGTGTTAAAAGGTTCCGGGGCGCGTTGCAGGACGCCGGCAACAAATGTGCCGAGATCTTCCGGCAGCGGGGTGGCAGATAACAGACCAAAGCGTAGCGTGGTGAGAATCTGCAACAGCAGCAGGCGGTTGGCTTCAAGGGCACGTTGATCGACATCGAAGGCAACCTCCTCGGATTCTTCGGCGCGCTGGCTGCGGAAGGAGTCGGTGAGGGCGGGCAGGGCAAGTTCTTCGGCAATATTAAACAGGTTTTGAAAGTAGTGTGGTGAGAGGTTGTTTTGGGCAATGGCACCGGTTACCGCCGGAATTTTCAAGGCATCGATAAGATCGCGCAACAGGTGACGAAAAAAATCGGGATGATCCGCGCCAGGCAGGGGGAAGCATCGCTCTTCATTGATAGCGCCATTGCTGCTGCGCCATAAACGAACCTGTTCCGTCTCCCAGGTGACAAAATGGCTAAGACCCAGGGCGTCAGCGCAGTTTTTGCCCAACTGCAGCTCGGCCGTCAGGTTTTTTTCAGGCAGAAGAATAATCCCGCCTGCCATCATGCTCTGACGGTTGATCCAGAGCACCAGCGGTGGCCTGGCAACGCCCTCTGCAGTAACAATGGCGGGCAGGCAGTCGACGCGACGAAATGGTGTGCGCCCGTGATCAATGATGTCTTGTGCCCAGATTTTAAGTTGTCGGGCAAACTGTTCGAGATGCGGCGTCATGATGAGACAGTCAGTCTTTAAACAGGGATTCGGTGACCGTGCCTGGTCTGCTGCGATGGAAGTGTTGCAGACAACTGTCCGTTGCCACACGGCCGCGTGGTGTGCGGTTTAAAAATCCCTTTTGAATCAGATAGGGCTCAATCACGTCTTCGATGGTGTCGCGCTCTTCGCCAATGGCCGCCGCCAGGGTGTCCAGGCCGACGGGGCCGCCGCCAAATTTGTCAATGATCGTCAACAGTAGCAGCCGATCCATGTGGTCAAGCCCCTGCTGATCGACCTCCAGGCGGCCAAGGGAGCGATCTGCCAATTCCTCACTGATGATGCCGTCCCCTTCAATTTCAGCAAAATCCCGCACCCGCCGCAGCAAACGATTGACAATGCGTGGGGTGCCACGACTGCGGCGCGCAATCTCCCAGGCACCCTTCTCATCGACCGGTATATTCAGGATGCCGGCACTACGTTTAACGATGGTGGTCAGTTCTTCGGTTGAATAGAATTCCAGCCGACAGATGACCCCGAAGCGGTCACGTAAGGGCGAAGAGAGCAGACCGGCGCGGGTGGTAGCACCGACCAGGGTGAAGCGGGGGATGTCGAGCTTGATGGTGCGTGCAGAAGGACCTTGACCAATGAGGATATCAAGCTGGTAGTCCTCCATCGCCGGGTAGAGGATCTCTTCAACGACCGGTGAAAGGCGATGAATTTCATCGATAAAAAGAACGTCACCTTCTTCCAGATTGGTCAGCACCGCGGCCAGATCGCCGGTTTTTTCAATGACCGGCCCCGAGGTGCTTTTGATATTGACTCCCATTTCATGGGCAATGATATTGGCCAACGTTGTCTTGCCCAGCCCCGGGGGACCATAAAAAAGCACATGGTCGAGGGCCTCGCGGCGGTTGCGCGCCGCATCGATAAAAACCTGAAGGTTGCCCCGGGCTTTTGCCTGCCCCACATAGTCCCTGAGGGAACGGGGGCGCAGCGACATGTCGAGCTGATCCTCTTCAGGCCGGCCGGCGGGGTTAATCAGGCGATCATCCATAGACACTCCGTTATTTCAGTAAAATCTGCAGCGCTGCCTTAAGAATTTGCTCCAGTGGCGCTCCTGGTGCCGGTTTGAGATTTTTTAGTGCCTGTTTAGCCAGGGACTCTTTATAGCCCAGGTTGATCAGGGCGGAAAGGGCATCCTGGTGGTGTGAGTCGGTTGTGCCGATCGCAGCCAGTGGCGGGGTGATCGCAGCAGCAACCGCGTAAGCGTTCGCTTTATCCTGTAATTCGAGGACCAGGCGTTCGGCACTTTTCTTGCCAATGCCCGGAATGGCTATCAAGCGGGTGACATCCCCCTGGCTTAAGGCCAGCGCCAATTCGGACGGAGCAATGTGAGAAAGGATGGTAATGCCCAATTTGGGGCCGACACCGGAAACGGAAATCAACAAGGTGAACAGATCTTTTTCCGCAGAAGTTAAAAACCCGAACAGGGTGATGGCATCCTCCCTGACGTTGGTGTACACCTGCAAGCGCACCTGGCCGGTTTCCGGCAGACGATAAAAAGTCGACAAGGGGATCTGCAGTTGGTAGCCGACTCCACCAACATCTACAATAATCTGATCCGGGGCGCGCTGAACCAGTTGGCCGCTTAACAGGGCAATCATCAGGTTGGTCTCCGCAGTGGGTTGTGCCGGCCAGGTTGCATCTTGCTGTTCAGTTGGTGGCTGTGGGCATGGCAAATAGCGACAGCCAGAGCGTCAGCAGCATCTTCCTGGGCGATTTCCGGGAGATTCAGCAACACCCTGGTCATCTGCTGAACCTGGTTCTTGCCGGCGCGTCCATAGCCAACGACCGCCGATTTAACCTGCAGGGCCGAATATTCATATACCGGTAAACCGGCATTAACTCCAGCTAAAAGGACGATGCCGCGAGCGTGACCAAGTTTGAGCGCCGAAGCCGGGTTGCGCGCCATAAAAACCTGTTCAACCGCAACGGCATCGGGGTGATGGAGGGCAATCAAACGGCAGATTTCGCTGTAAATGCGGTGCAGGCGCAGCGCCAGCTCCATCTTGCTGTCGGTAAAAATGGCCCCGTTGTCGAGGTGGCGCAGGTGGTTGCCGCGCTGTTCGATAAAGCCGTAGCCGGTGGTTTTGCTCCCCGGATCTATTCCCAGTATGCGCATGCTTGTCGTCAATTCGGGGCTCAGATGGATCAGCCCATCAGCCTTTCCATTTCGTTGTCATCGATGTCGAAGTTGGCATGGATATTCTGCACATCATCGTTATCTTCGAGCACGTCAATCATCTTCATCAGTGACTCAGCCTGATTGCCGGATACCGCCGTCATGGTTTGCGGGATCAGGGTGACTTCGGCTGACTGGTAGGTCAGTCCTTGTGCGGTGAAATGGTTGCGTACCGCTTCAAAATCCCCTGGCTCAACGATCACTTCAATGTAATCACCATCATCCTTAACATCATCAGCACCGGCTTCGAGAGCGGCTTCAAAAATAGTGTCGAAGTCGTGGCTCTGGTCGAAGATAATCTGCCCTTTGCGGTCGAACATAAAAGCCACTGACCCGCTAACCCCAAGGCTGCCACCGTGTTTATTGAACGCGTGGCGCACTTCGGCGACAGTGCGGGTGCGGTTGTCGGTCATGAACTCGACAATAACGGCAACACCCCCGGGGCCGTAGCCCTCGAATATGCCTTCTTCGTAGGTGACACCATCAAGATCACCGGTTCCTTTTTTGATGGCCCGCTCGATATTGTCCTTGGGCATGTTGGCCTGTTTGGCTTTATCAACAGCCAGGCGCAGGCGCGCGTTTGCTTCCAGATCCGCGCCGCCAATGCGTGCGGAAATGGTGATTTCCTTGATCAGTTTGGTGAAGATTTTCCCGCGTTTAGCGTCCTGTGCGCCTTTGCGGTGTTTAATGTTTGCCCATTTGCTGTGGCCAGCCATCGATCATGCTCCTAGAACGATTGTGGTAAGGAAAGAAAACGCCGGCTATGCCGGCGTCTGATCTAACAATATATGATCGTATCAGCGCTTGCGGTAGCGACCGATCAGTAGTGAATAACCTTCAGTTGGTCGACAACTTTTTTGACCCCTGCGACCTGCTTGGTATCTTCAATCGCTGCACGACGTTCAGCATCGCTGTGGATGTGGCCGGAAAGGACAACGTTGCCGTTGGTGACATCGATGTTAAACCAGATGTCATCAATGCGCTCATCCGCCAGGCGCGCGATCTGGATTTTTTTCTGAATGATCAGGTCTTCAATCCTGTTTTTACTCAGATGCTGTTGTTCTACCAGGTAGGGGTCACTTACGGTGGTTTTGATCAGCTTGACAGCGCAGTCGTTGGTCATCCGTGTGGTATTGATGATCAAGTCGTAGTCAAGGGGGTTTTCCCAGTCGCGATCGAAGTAATACTTAATAAAGCCGGCGCGTTGCTGGTCGCTTCTGCGCACCAGAAAACGAGCAAGATCAGGATCGATCCACTCCCGTTCGGCCCAGCGCTCGACCCGCTCCTCAAAAGGAGCAATCACGCGAACGCGCAGCACGCTCTTGATGCCGGGCAGCAGGTCCTGCCCTCCACGTCCATAGATGATCACATTGTCCTGTAAGGCGCGTTCAAGGACAAAAAGCTGGATCCGATGGACGCTCAGCTCAATCTGGCGGTCGAGGGTGTCGACGAAGGCTGGAGGTTTTTCGTCCGCCTGCTGAAGTGCTGCTTCGGTCAGATCGTAGGCGGACGCGGCTTCTTTCAAGGCATCGCCATCTGCCAGCTCGTAACCGATTTCTTCGGCCAGTTGCTGCGCGATGGGAATCCCTCCGCTGCCCATTTCTCTGGAAAAGGTAATAATTGCCATTTGTTCAGTCTCTCCATCATTTGTGATAACTGAGGTTGCCGGAACATGTTCTCGCCCGGATCGGATTCGGCGCCCAATACTCGCACGATTTTACTCATAATTCAATAGCTGTGATGAGGGTTTTGGGGCTGACGGGTGAGTAGACAGGTGATAAGGGCGTGTGATGTTTCTGCCGTGCCTTGGCGACTTTAAGGGTTGTAATTGACAAAGCAGGATGGAATAATCCGCACCTTCTCAAGCAACGGGGGATGGATAGCAGCGATGACAGTGAAATCAGTTGAAGAAAAACCGGAGTTTATCACCTGGTTGCGCCAGCAGATCGAAGCACGGCAGGGGGTGACCTTTGCGTGGTTTATGGAGCAGGCGCTCTATCATCCTGAACACGGGTATTACACCTCGGCGCGTACCCGTATCGGCAAACAGGGCGATTTTTTCACCTCCTCCAGTGTGCACCCCTGTTTCGGTCGTCTGATTGCGCGCCAGCTTGAACAGATGTGGCAATTGCTGGGTGGTGGCGCTTTTGTTGTTGCCGAGCAGGGTGCCGGTGAGGGGCACCTTGCGGTTGATCTAATGGATGCCATCAGAGAGGATTTCCCCTCTTTTTACCAATCGTTACGTTATTGCATCGTCGAGATCAGCGGTGATGCCCGCCGGCGCCAGCAAGAAACCTTGCAGCAACATGTCGCTGCTGACCGCGTTGAATGGTGCGATCTGGACGATTTAGCGGGCATGCGCGGATGCCTGCTGAGCAATGAGCTGGTCGACGCTTTCCCCATCCATCTGGTTCAGACCGTAGCCGGCGAGTTGCAGGAAGTCTACGTGATTCATCAGGGAGATGGTTTTGCCGAGGAATTGCGGCCGCCATCGACGCCGCAGTTGGTGGAGTATTTTGAGCAGATCGGCATCACTCCAGCGCAAGGGAATCGCGGTGAGGTCAATCTGGCGGCGCGTGACTGGATGGCACAGGTCGCCGCTGTGCTGGCCGAAGGGTTTGTCCTGACCATCGATTACGGCTACCTGGCCGGAGATCTCTACGCGCCGGAACGCCACGCCGGCACGTTACTGTGTTATCACAAACACCAGACCAATGAAGACCCTTATCGGCATATCGGCTGTCAGGATATGACTGCCCATGTTGATTTTACCAGCTTGCAACAAGTCGGCAGTAAATATGGGCTGGAGCCTCTCTATTTTGGCCATCAGTATCAATTCCTTATGGGGTTGGGGTTTTTAGAGCTGCTGCTGCAGATGCAGAGTCGCGAAGCCGATCCGCGCAAGGCGCAGGCCCTGCGCATGAGCATGAAACACCTGATTCTTCCAGAGACAGGAATGGGTGAGAGTTTCAAGGTGCTGGTGCAGGGTAAAAATGTCGGCCGGCCGGAGCTGCTGTGTACCCGACGGATACAGGATATCCAGTTGCCGGTAACGGGCTTGTTCTGATACTTGCGCTGGAAAATTGAAATTGCCTATAATGGGCTATACAACAATCAACGGAGGATATAAGCAGATGAAACAACGTGTACAAGAAGTCCTGGACATGGTGCGCCCCGCACTCCAGGCTGATGGTGGTGATGTCGAGCTGGTAGAAGTTTCCGATGAAGGTGTCGTCAGCGTCAAGTTGACCGGTGCTTGTGGTTCCTGTCCCATGTCAACCATGACCCTGAAAATGGGAATCGAAAAAAACCTGATGGCGCAAATTCCGGAAGTTAAAGAGGTCGTTCAGGTTCGCTAAAAAGTCAGCGGACAACCGATCAACAACAAAAGGCCCGTGTATTGTGCACGGGCCTTTTGTCGTTAAGCTTACATTGTCACCATTTGCTCAACGTTTTTAGTGCCGCATCAGGCTTGACAGGCGCAACAGCAGTCCCTGGCGGGTTGACAGGGCAGCATAGGGGCACAGTTCCTGACAGCAAAAGCAGCGAATACACAGGTCATAGTTGATGTTCAGCCGGTCCTTCACTATCGCCATTGCCTGGGGTGGACAATGTTTAACGCAGGCATGGCAGCGCATGCAGCGTTGATGATCAACCTGCGGATGCGCTGTCAGCAGATGCTTCAGACGTCGGCCAAGGTAACCGGGTATGCCGAAGTTGACATCGGTCATTTTGGCGGCGCGAAAGTGGTCGATCTGCAGCTCAGCCAGGGGTGTTCCGTCCAGTTCCAGCTCTGCCAGGCGCGCCAGTGGGCGGCCGGTGGCTAACGCCTGCTGTTGGGTGAAGACCTGTTCCGGCTGCATTTTTACCAGCGCTGTCGCCACCGTATCGACCGCTTGTGCCGACATACCGGCCAGCAGGACGCCGATCTTAACCGGATCACCATTGCCCGGGCCTTCTCCTTCCATGCCGATCACGGCATCAACAATGTTCAGGGTGGGCGCCAGGGTTTCACATATCTCCAGTAACATCCGCGCAAACAGGTTTTTGTCGGTCCCCGCTTGCAGATGCATGCCTGGCTTGCGCATGCCGATAAGGGCACCAAACATATTTTTTACCGCACAGGTCAGTCCCATCATCTGGTGGGTTTTCAGCTTGGGCAGATTGATGATGACATCGGCGGCAAGGATATCACGCGCTACCTCAATCTGATGAAGAGACGTGCCCTGTGGGTGGATGATGACTGAATCGCTAAAAGGGGCAAAACGTGCCCCGGTTTCCTCAATCACATCAAGGATGCCGGTCTTGCGGGCAACTGCAATCGGACTGCCGATGCCGGGGGAGTCTCCCACTGAGACCAGACCGCCGGCAGACATGGCCAGTCTGATAACAGCGCGGACAATCTGGGGATGGGTGGTTACTGCCCGTGCCGGGTCTTTGCCTGACAGCATGTTGGGTTTGATCAGAACCTGCCGGCCGGGCTTAACGAAGGCTTCCATGCCGCCTAACGGGGCAAGTAGCGTAGCCACCGCTGTTTCGACGGCGGCAGGGTCGTAGTTGTCAAGGGCCAGCAGGCTGACACGGTTTGGCGGCGGAGAGGTGATTGCGCTCAAGAACTACTCCACATTTCCTTTGAGCGCAGCGACGGTCGCGTCAATGGCGGCAGCACGGTAGATCAGGGAGGTATGCCCCATGTCATCGAGCTCCACCTGTGTCCCCCAGGAAAGTTGTACTGAGGTGTTGGGGAGCACCATGTTGTCCTTGCGGGTGTAAATGTTGACCGTCTGCACACCCACCGGGGCAGGTTCGTTGTTCAGGCGACTGAGGAACTCAGAGCCGGGCATCAGCAGTTTGCCGAGAGGCATAAATGAAAAGGGGGTGAGTTTTGAGCCCTGATGGGGGGTGCCAAGAAAGATCAGCCGGTCGACCTTGTCCTGCCCGCCACGCCGCTGGACATAATTGCGGGCGATGATACCACCCATGGAGTGACCAACCAGGTTTACTTTGTTAACCCCCAGCCGGTGACGGAGTTCATCAATTTTTTTGGCCAGCAATTCCGTCAGAACCTCTTCACTGTGAAAACCTGACAGGTTGATGGTGACAATATTTTCGCAGCCATGGCGTTTTAGACGTGATCCGAACCAGAACCAGCAGGCGCGGTTGACAAAAAGACCATGAAGCAGCAGGGTCGGCGTAATCCCCCGTTTAAGATTTGGCCGACGCGGGGGGAAGAGGCCAAAGGGAACCGTTAACAGGGTGACGAAATTGAAAAAAAATTCAGGCAAAAGCAGGGGCGGGATGCGGCGCAGATTGGCACGGCTATAGCGTTTTTTAATCAGTTCCGGATTGGTGTTGGCGAATTCGTACCAGAGAATACTGAAACTCAGCAGCACAACAAGCAGATCAAAAATCACCAGCACAAACAGCAGGAATATAAACGCATAAAGCAGGCTCATGGTGTTGCCTCTTTCGTTGCAGTGAGCTGAAAATCCCCTGACCTGATTGATGGGCTGAATAGTCCTCGACGGCACCCCTGGTAAGGGCTTAAGATGGGGCGAGTATGCCACGCTCTATGGCAATCGTCAATCAGCCACCAGCTTGAAAAAGGTACACCGATGGAGCACTACCTGATGCTGTTTCGCCGGCACCTGGAGGTTGAACGCAACCTTTCCCCTCACACGATCAACGCTTACCTGCGCGACCTGCAGCAATTTGGCGCGTTTATGCAACAGGCGTGCGCTGCTCCGGTCGATACCGACAGCCTGGCTCGGGTTGATGTGCTACTGCTGCGCCGTTATCTGGCAAATTTGCAGAAAAATTGCCAACGTTCCAGCGTCGTACGTAAATTATCCGCGTTGAAAACATTCTATCGTTTTCTTGAACGCCAGGGCGTGATCGATTCCTCCCCGATCTCGGCTGTGATGGCGCCGCGCCGGCAGCGTTATCTGCCCAAAGTGCTCAGCGCTGAACAAACCGGTACCCTGCTTGATACCCCCGTCAGTGATTATCCGCAACTGATCCGTGATCTGGCAATCTGCGAACTCCTCTATTCCTGTGGCTTGCGCGTTAGCGAACTGACTGGTCTGGATCTTGATTCCATTGATCTGGAACAGCGTCAGGTGCGCGTGGTGGGCAAAGGCAACAAGGAGCGGATGCTGCCGGTTGGGCGTACTGCTTGCCGGGCTCTTCACCTTTATCTGGCACAGCGCCCCCTGGGGAATGAGCAGGGATTGTTCCTTAACTATCGCGGTGGACGGCTCACGACCCGAAGTATCCAGCGTCTGCTCAAGCGCCGCCTGCTGCAGTTGAATTTGCCAACCGATGTGACCCCGCATGCCTTGCGGCATTCTTTTGCTACCCATCTGCTCGATGCCGGTGCTGATTTGCGGGTGATTCAGGAGTTGTTGGGGCATGCCTCCCTGTCAACCACCCAGCGTTACACCAGTGTCAGCTTTGCTCATCTGACGAGTGTCTATGACCGGGCTCACCCGCGCAGCCGAAAAAAGTGACTAAATTTGTCATCTTTATCCTTGACTCGTAATGACAAATGGCTAGAATAATACCAACTTTTTTACGTGACTATTTATAGCCCTGTTCCTTCAGTCAATAACAACAAGGAGTTTAACAATGAGTGTGCTGGTTGGAAAAAAAGCCCCGGAAATAAATGCCTCCGCCGTCATGGCCGATGGTTCCATCAATGATTCTTTTTCCCTGTCCGATTATCAGGGCAAATACATTGTGTTGTTTTTTTATCCCCTCGATTTTACCTTTGTCTGCCCCACTGAATTGATTGCCTTCAGTCATCGGATTGACGAATTTGAAAGCCGTGGTGTGCAGGTCCTTGGGTGCTCCATTGATTCTCATTACACCCACCTGGCCTGGCGCAATACACCGGTTAATAACGGCGGCATCGGTCCGATCAAGTATCCGCTGATTGCCGATATCAAACATCAGATCTGTCGCGACTATGATGTTGAGTTGGATCCGGCCGGAGTCGCGCTGCGTGGTTCCTTCCTCATTGACCGCGAAGGTGTTGTCCGCCATCAGGTGGTGAATGATCTGCCTCTGGGGCGCAATATCGATGAGATGCTGCGCATGATTGACGCGTTGCAATTCCATGAACAACATGGCGAAGTCTGCCCGGCGGGTTGGAAAAAAGGGGATCAGGGAATGGTCGCCGATGGTGAGGGGGTGGCGAGCTATCTGAAGGAACAGGCAGCAAAGTTATAATTGATATCGAAGTGTCGTTAGTTTTATTTAAAAAGGTGGCTTTAGCCACCTTTTTAAAATTGCACATTAGTGCAACGGCGAAATTTGCCACCTACGGCGATGCCAGCTTTGTTTCACGCCAATTTCAGTTGAGAATCGTGGTGAAACAAAGTCAAACGGGATGGTGCAAGACCCTCCCCTACGGTGGATTAACAAGCTTGGGTGTAATGTTTCTCCGCGTCTCTGCCCCTCTGCGTTAAAATTCGCCTGATTTTACTGGTGCTTTTCCAGGTGCCTTGGTTGCTGTTTTTGTTCAGCCCATAAAAAAAATGATCCCGCCAGATTTGATCCGGCGGGATCATTACATTAAAATGTAAAACTTTTATCTGCTATTCGCAGAGGTCAATCTTGATATCCCAGCTCTTGATGCGCATGGTGCCGTTGGTGGCGAGGTTCTGCTGCATTTTGAAGGCGCGGTCGAACAGCTGCGGCTCGTGGCCGATCCCTTTTGCCAAGCATTCTTTCGTGGCCATTTCAAGGTAATCATTAAGAATCGGCTTGTACTCGGGGTGGCCGCACTTCTCGATGATGAGCTTGGCGCGCTCTTTTGGGGCGACGCCACGCAGGTCGGCAAGACCCTGCTCGGTGACCAGTACGTCGAGGTCGTGTTCGGTATGATCAATGTGCGGTGCTTTTGGCACAACGCAGGTAATGCCCAACGGATCGGTTTTGCTCGGGCGGGTTGAAGGTGTGTGCATAATCTTGAGGAAGCCGTTACGCAGGTAGTCACCGGAACCGCCGAGGCCGTTGATCATCCGGGTGCCGCCGACCAGGGTGGAGTTGGCGTGCGCGTAGATATCAAACTCAACCGGGGTGTTCATGGCGATAACACCGAGACGACGGATCGGCTCGGGGGCGTTGGAGATGGACAGGGGACGCAGGACGATCTTGTCGAAGTACTTCTCCCAGTTGTCAAAGAAGCGGGGGAAACCGGGGTTTTCCGACAGAGACAGTGAACAGGCCGAAGCGTAGTTCAGATTGCCACCGTCAAAGAAGTCGAGCATGGTGTCCTGCAGAACTTCGGTGTACACCGACAGGTTGGAGAAGGGGCCTTTAGCCAGACCGCCAACAACTGCATTGGCGATGGAGCCGACGCCGGACTGCAGTGGCAGCAGGTTCTCGGGCAGACGACCGCGCTTCACTTCGTGAGCAAAGAACTCCATGATGTGACCGGCAATCGCTTCGGAGGTGTCATCCATATCGGCGAAGGCACGGCCTTTATCACGATGCTTGGACTCAACAACGGCG
>NZ_JCBCBS010000064.1:0-21778 GCF_059864205.1 Pelovirga sp. | reverse complement strand
CAACAAGATCGGCACCTACACGGTGGCGGTGCTGGCGCGCGAACACAATATCCCCTTTTACGTGGCAGCGCCGCGCTCGACCATTGATCTGCGCCTGACAGACGGCAGCCAGATTCCGATCGAAGAACGCGATGCCCGTGAAGTGACCCACATCGGGGATAAAGCCCTGGCGCCGGAAGGGATTGCCGTGCGCAATCCGGCGTTTGATGTAACGCCGGCGCGACTGGTCACGGCGATCATCACCGAAGGTGGCGTTGTCAGTGGTGATTACGCGAGCGGCCTGCGGCACCTGTTCTAATGTTGGCAACTGAAGGAACAACGCGGGTATGAACCTCAATCAGCACGGCATTGCCGCTGGTCTGCAATGGCTGGACCGTACTCCGTCTGAGCTGATTGACTGGTGTTCGCGCCTGCCCCTGTGCGATGGGGAGCGTGTTGCCACCAACCTGCGCCTGCTCGATGGGCATCTGGCTGATCGCGACCTGCTGGCGGTACTGCTCAGCGACGCGCTACGGGTCGCCGATCCCGATGCCGCCCTGAATAACCTCGAGCGGCTTTTCGATCTCCTTGAGCATCAGGCCCTGCATAAAGTTGTCGCTGATTCGCAGCGGCGCTTGCAGTTGCTTATCCTGCTCGGTGGTTCCCCTTTTCTCACCGGCATTCTCTGCCGTCATCATCAGTATTTCACCGACCTTTTTGCCGGCGGCGCCATCGACACCAGTCGCGGCGAAGGCGATATGCTCGCTGATCTGCGGGAACTGGTTGCTGATGATGCCGATTTTTTTCAACTTAAGGCAGGGTTGCGGCACTACAAGGCCAAACAGGTATTGCGTATTGCCGCCCGTGACCTCTGTGGTCTGGCGACCCTGGAAGAGGTGATGGCAGAGTTGTCCGACCTGGCGGCAGCTTCCTTGCAGCGTGCTTATGAGATCTGTGGTCGGCAACTACAGGCCGAGTACGGCCAACCACTGCAGCAGAATGACAAGGGTGAATATTCAGAAGCGGTCATGACGATTCTCGGGATGGGGAAATTCGGTGGCCGTGAACTGAATTTTTCCTCCGATATCGACCTGATCTACTGCTACTCATCGACCCGTGGTGAAACCGGCGGCGGTCGGCGCGCAAAGCGTATCAGTCTGCACCGTTACTTTGTCAAGCTGGCGGAAATGATTACCCGCGCTCTGCATCAGGTAACCGAAGACGGCTTTGTCTTCCGCGTTGATACCCGTTTGCGTCCGGAAGGGAACAGCGGTGACCTCGCCGTCTCCCTTGATGGCGCCGAGATCTATTATGAATCCTGGGGCCAGAGCTGGGAGCGCGCAGCGATGCTCAAGGCGCGACCGGTGGCCGGTTCCATTTCCTTGGGTACTGAACTGCTCAAACGTTTGAAGCCCTTTGTTTTCAGACGCCACCTCGATTTCGGTATGATTGAGGACATCAAGGTAATGAAGCAGAAGATCAACGCCAGTCTCGACCGCCAGCAGCACGAGCAGCTTAATCTCAAGCTGGGGCAGGGGGGGATCCGCGAGATTGAGTTTTTCGTCCAGGCGCTGCAACTGGTCAATGCCGGTTCGCGGCCGCAATTACAGGAGCGCAACTCCCTCAAAACCATCAAGCAGCTCGCTGCAGATGGGTTGATCAATGGCGCGGATGCCGGCGCTCTTTCTGCCGCCTACCGCTTTTTACGTATTGTTGAGCACCGAATTCAAATGGTGCAGGAACAGCAGACCCATTCCCTCCCCCAGGATGCTCACTCCCTGGAGGTACTGGCGCGCCGCTGTGGTTGTGCCGATGCCGTCACTTTTCGGGCCGAACTTGATCGCCATCGCCTGGCGGTACACGCAATTTTCCGCGAGCTGTTTCATTCGGCCGATGCTGATATTGTCGAGATGCGCCCTGAGGTTGGATTTCTTCTCGGCAACGATTCTGACCCGGATCTGGTCAAGGACCTGCTCGAGGAAAAAGGCTTTACCAATCCCGATGCCGCTTTTGAGACATTGAATCTGTTGCGTGGAGATAGCTCCTCGCGGCGCATGACCCGTCGTTCCCGCCGTTGTCTGGAAAAACTGGCCCCGTTGCTGCTGGGTGAAATTCTCGATTGCGCCAACCCCGATCAGGCGCTGAATAATCTTGATGCTTTTCTCGACAGTATCCGCGCCCGCAGCTATTTCTTCTCGCTGCTGGTGGAAAATCCGTCAATCGCCAAGTTGCTGGTGGCCTTGTTCGGTTCGAGTCAGCTGTTGTCGCGCATTTTTATCCAGCGTCCCGAACTGCTTGATACCCTGGTACTCGAATCCTACGGCACCCAGAGTAAAACCCGCGAACAGATGTCGGAAGAACTGGGCGCACAGTTGGCGCAGGAAGAAGACTTTGAATCGCGTCTTGATACCCTGCGACGTTTTCGTAACGAAGAATTTTTGCGGATTGCCCTGAACGACCTCCATGGGCGCATTGACCAGGAGGATATCGCCCGGCAATTATCCCTGCTGGCCGAGGTGTGTCTGGAGCATGCCGGCCGTCTGGCACGCCAGGAACTGGTCTTCCGTTTTGGCGCCCCCTTTAGTGAGAAAGGCACTGGTGCCGGCGTCGAAACAGAATTTTCGGTGATTGGCATGGGCAAGCTCGGCGGACTCGAGCTGAATTATCATTCCGACCTCGACATTATTTTTATCTACCATGAGGAAGGACAGACGCGTGGAGTTACAGAAACAGATTTGCAGCGTTTTCGTCCGATCAGCAATCACGAATATTTTGCCAAGCTGGCCCAGCGCATCATTACCATTCTCACCCTGGTGACGCGCGAGGGATTTGTCTATAAGATTGACACGCGCCTGCGCCCCTCCGGCAATCAAGGGCCATTGGTCACCAGTTTAAGTGCCTTTAAACGCTATCACCGGGAATCCGCTCAACCGTGGGAGCGCCAGGCCATGACCAAAGCCAGAGCCGTGACTGGAGCGGCTGATTTTGCCCGACAGGTGCAGGATACTATTGAAGAATTGACTTTTTCGCGGCCGGTTCCGGAAAATCTGCAGGCAGAAATCTATCGATTGCGCCGGCGCATGGAACAGGAAATTGCCCGCGAAAGTGACGAACTGCGCAACATCAAAACCGGTCGGGGAGGGATGGTGGATGTTGAATTTATTGCACAATTTCTCCAGTTGCGGCATGCTGGGGAAGTTCCTGCGTTAAAGACTCAGAACACCATCCGGCTACTGGAAATTCTTGGTCGGGAAAAGCTGTTAACTCAGGATGATGCGGACTGCCTGGTTTCAGGCTACAAATTTTTACGGCAACTGGAAAACAAGTTACGCTTGCTGTACGACCAGTCGATTAACGAACTTTCCATGCGTGCTGGAGAATTTAGCAAGGTCGCCAAAAGCCTTGGCTATGGGGGGACAGAAGTAAAGCCGGAACAGGTATTTATTGATGATTATCGCCGCGTCACCGAAGAGATCAGGCAGCGGATGGAATTTTATCTCAACCCCTTGGGGCATCGTTGAAAAAACAAGGAAGCTGATTTATGCGTAAGAACATTCTGATCATTGACGATGACCGCGACTTAAGAGATTCTCTGCAGCAGGCGCTTGCAGCGGCCGGATTCGACGTCGAAGCTACTGATCGCGGTGCCCTGGGCCTGCGCAAACTGCTCAGCGATGAGTTTGATCTGGCGTTTATTGATATCAACATGCCGGAGATTTCCGGCCCGAATATCTGTCAGGCCCTGCGCAAACACGACAAAACCCGCAACTTACCGGTCGTGATTATTACCACGACCTTCCATAGTCCGGAGCAGATCAGGGCCGCTAAAGAGGAATACGGCGTCGATGATTTTCTCTTCAAACCCTTCACTGGTATTGACCTGCAGCACCTGCTCGAGCGCGTCTTCAGCCAGACTCAAAAAACTGTCAGTGCTGCCGAAAAGAAAGTCCTGCCCATAGCGGAATTCACCATTCCGACCCAGCTGCATCGCCTCTATGTCGAAAAAGCCACGGGGCTGTTGCACTTACATCACGGTGCAGCAAAAAAGGTTATCTATATCAAAGATGGTTACCCGGTGTTCGCCCGCTCTAATGTGCTCGGCGAGTGTCTCGGGCGGATGCTGGTGAGGGAGGGGGTTATCACCCAGGTTGACTGCGATCAGTCGGTGGAGGTCAGTAAGAAGACCGGTCGTCTGCAGGGGACGGTGCTGATTCAGATGGGGTTGTTGACTCCGCAGGAGCTCAAAACGGTGCTGGAACGTCAGGTTACCGAAAAACTGCTGTCGACCTTTGCCTGGCGTATTGGAAAGCTGTACTTTGAGCCGGGTAAAGACTTCAAAAAAGGGGTAACCCAGATCCGTCTGTCACCTGCTTCCCTGATTTTGCAGGGGGTCAGCCGCTATTGGACGTTCAAGCAGGTCGACGAGTTTCTTTCCCCCTTTACGAACGACTATCTGTGTCAGGCCATCAATCCCAAGTATCGTTTTCAGGACATTGACCTGGGAAAACGCGGTCTGGCGGTCTTAAAAAGCTGCCAGGGCCAGAAACGTCTGCAGGACATTCTGGAGCAGCACCCCCTGGCTCGTCGTGAGGTGCA
The DNA here is from genome assembly GCF_059864205.1 of Pelovirga sp. Taxonomy (NCBI): domain Bacteria; kingdom Pseudomonadati; phylum Thermodesulfobacteriota; class Desulfuromonadia; order Geobacterales; family Geobacteraceae; genus Pelovirga; species Pelovirga sp. The sequence goes on along the minus strand of NZ_JCBCBS010000064.1, from coordinate 17,203 downwards.
AAAGCTCATTGTTGCTCTGTTGATTTCGGAGATGCTCGAACACCACGCCACGCCGCAGCAAGGGGTGGTCGATGACCATGCCGATGCCGAAGTGGCCATGGTCGATGAGAAGCTACGGCGCAAGATCCTTGACGATTACCAGCGCATCATGGATGCTAACTACTTTGCCGCTTTGGCTGTCGATCGCAAAAGTGATTCGGGAGAGATTCGCCGCGCCTACTATAAGTTGGCCAAGGAGTATCATCCCGACCGTTTTCTTGGCAGTGACCTCTCGCGCGAGATGAGCACCAAGATCAACGAAATGTTTCAGTATATTTCCCAGGCCTATACCGTGCTCAGCGACCCGACAACCCGCAACGACTACCTGGATGAACTGATCAACGGTCCCAAAAAGAAAATCGACATCAATCAGGTGATTGAGGCCGAGACCGCCTACCAGGAGGGGGTGGCCCTGCTTAAAGTCAGACGTTTCGCTGCCGCCGCCAAGGCGCTGAAAAAAGCCGTCGAGTTTAGTCCTGCCGAGCCGGAATACATGACCAATTTCGCTTGGGCGCTGTTCAAATCAGCTCCGGAAAAAGCCGAGATATGTAATCAGGCGATGGAGATTCTGCTGGCATCGCGTGAACTCAGTCCCGGTTCCTATCAGACCCATATGTGCCTGGGGTATGTTTACGCGGCTCGGGGCAAGGAGCGCCAGGCAGAAAAGTCCTTTGAAATGGCGGTTCAGGCCAACCCAGACTGCACCGAAGCGCTGCGCGAGTTGCGTCTGATCAACCTGCGCCGTGAGCAAAGCGCTCAGCATAAGGGGTTGTTCTCGGGTTTCGGCAAAAAGGACAGGTAAATCAGCCGAGCAGATGTCGGTGGTGGATGTTCCCCATGGCGCTGAGCAGGCTGTGGCGAATCTGCGGGATCTCGCTGCTTAACTCACGAATCATGCGTTTCATCCGTTGGCGCTGCTGCAGGTGCTCCTGTTCCCCTGCCAGCGGGCAAGCACAGGAGATAATCGGAAAATTACAGCGGGTACTGTAATTACTGATCAACTCCTCTTCCACGTACACCAGCGGGCGGATCACCGTCTGCAGGCCATTGTCGGCCAGCAGCTTCGCACTCATGGCCGCCAGCTTCCCCGCATAAAACTGATTAAGCAGCAGGGTTTCGATAAAGTCGTCCAGATGATGTCCCAGGGCCAGCTTGTTGCAGTCAAGGCGCTGCGCAACGCTATAGAGAACGCCGCGCCGCAGGCGCGAGCAGAAGGCGCAGTAGGATGAGCCGGGCCGCAGTTTCTCCGCGATCACTGCTGAGCTTGCGGTCTTTTCTATATGGTAGGTGAAGTTGTGGCGCTGCAGATAATCGGCCAGCAGATCGCTGCGGTAACCGGCAAAGCCGGGGTCAAAATTCACCGCGATCAACTCAAAACGGACTGGCGCGCGCTGACGCAGATCATTGAGGATATGCAGCAGGGTCCATGAATCTTTGCCCCCGGAAACGGCCACGGCAATGCGGTCGCCATCGTCAATCAGGTTAAAATCACCAATCGCTTTACCGCAACTGCGCTTGATGCGGCGGTGCAGCTTCTCTTTGATTTTGTCCATCGCTTAAATCCATTGGTCTCTGGCAGGTGCATGAAAAAATTTGGTTCGGAATTTGCTTATGAACAGGGGTGAACATGTCGATAAGATAGATACTTGACCCCCGTTTATACCGATCAAGAGGTTGCTATGAGTATTGAATCCCTGAGTTTTCCGACGTTGTTTCCTCCTCTGCCATTGTCTGCTCCGGCATCTGCGGCAACCAATGGGGCCGGCGGTGAATTTGCTGAGCTGCTTGAACAGGCAGCTCAGGGGCAATCCGCTATGCCGGCGACCGCTGAGCAGGCGCTGATACAGCTCAAGCTGACCCAAGTGCAGATGATGCAAGGGTTGTTTGCGGATAGTGATGATGAAGACGAAAAGAGATCGCCCCTGTTCGATTTTGCTGCAATTACACCTTTTAGCCTGCTCGATAGCCGCAAAGGTCAATTTATTGACAAATATCGCCAGAATGTGACCCTGCAGCACCAGCAGTCGGAACCCGTCGGACGTGAGCAGATTGAAGGGATCATCGACCGTGTTGCCAGGCAGGTTAAATTGGCGCCGGAGCTGATCCGTGCGGTCGTTGCCGTCGAAAGTTCCTATAACCCGACAGCGGTCTCTCACGCCGGAGCGCAGGGACTGATGCAATTGATGCCGACCACCGCTGCTGATCTGGGGGTGAAAGACAGTTTTGATCCGGTCGAAAATATCAGCGGGGGCAGTCGCTATCTCAGTCGTTTGCTTGATAAATACGCTGGCGATCTTGATCGCGCTCTGGCCGCCTATAACTGGGGGCAAGGGAATGTCGATCGTCACGGTTTGGAAAAGATGCCGACGGAAACCCGCAATTATCTGGCCAAGGTCAAGCAGTTGCTGCAAAACTCAAACATTGTGTGACCTGCCGCGTTCGCGATAGGGGCGAAAATCCATCGGTTTGCCCTCGGCCAGATTGAGCCACCCTTTGGCAACGCGGTAGATCATCCAGATATAGTTGGCAAACAGAATCACGTAGCCGATCAACAGCAGGTAGGTGATAATTCCTACCCCCGTCCACAGCATGCCATACCAGAAGGTGCGAATCTGCCAGCGAAAGTGCGATTCCAGCCAGGTTCCCCTGGCCTCATCACGCTTGATGTAATTGAAAACAATCGCCACAAACAAGGTCACTCCGACAAAGAAAGATGCCGCCTGCAGGGCGTAAATAACCGTGGTTACGGTTTTTAACGGGCGCAGTGATTCGTTGTCGGGCGAGGTTGGGTGTTCCGGTGAGATGATGATCGCTTCATTTTGGGTCATGGTCTGCCCTTTTTATATGGTTTTGCGTTGCTCGATTTCCTCATCCATCCAATGGCCACCAAGGGCACGGATCAGGCTGATGCGATGGCTGATCCATTGACGCTGGTTACTCAACTGCTGACTGCGCACTTCGAGGTGTGCCATTTCGCTGCGCAGCAGCTCCAGGCTGTCTGTTAGCCCGAGCAGATAGTTTTCTGTCCTTATGTTCAGAACATGGTTGTTCAGTTCCTGTTGTTTCGCAAGCAGGTGATCGCGTCTGAAACTGCCCTGTTCAGCATGCAATGCAGATTCAACCTCTTCAATGGCGGTAAGAATCTTCAGCTGGCCGGCCAGCTGTTTTTCATCGCGAACGGCTTGCTGTAGATCACTGGCAGCTTTGAGGCGTCCGGCGTCGAAAAGGGGTTGGGTCAGCCCAAGAGCCAGGCTCCAGAAGGTGCCGGTGACATCACCGCCTGACAGACGGGTGATGGAATGACCGATGTTGGCGGTCAGGTCGAGGCGTGGCAAGCGATCGGCCAGGGCGGCGGCCAGATCATGATCAGCTGCTGCCAATTCCAGCAAGGCGGCGGAAACATCGGGCCGGCGACTGAGCAGGGTGGCCGGCAAACCGACAGCGATGACATTGGTCAGTGTCGGTAACTGGTGGCGCTCAATCTGAACGCTGCCTGGTGGTTGGCCGAGGAGCAGGGCCATGGCGTTGCTGGTCTGGTTCAGGGTAGTTTCAAAAAGCGGGAATTGCGCTTCCATCTGCGCCAGATTTTGCTGGGCCTGATAGAGTTCGCCGGCTTCGGCCAAACCGGACTGATAACGTTCGGTGATAATCCTCACCAGTTCGCGGTTATGGTGCAGTCGTTGCTCAAGCAGGTCAGTTTGGGCCCGTTGTTCAACCGCGATGAAGTAGAGTTCTGTCAGGCGCGCACTCAAACTCAGCAGCAGGGTGCGAACTTCATCTTCGCCGGCAAGCAAACGCAGCTCAGCCGCTGCGGTGCGGTGGCGCAAACGTTGCCACAGGTCGATTTCATAGGCCGCTGCTACCGTTAATCGTCCGGCAGTCGTCTGGTTTTCAGCACTCTGAGTCACCGTTTGTTCACGTCGGCCACTTGCGGTCAGGTTCAGCGCCGGGAAGAGTCCCGCTTGCGCCGTCCGTTGCCGCGCTTCGAGCTGATCGAGGCGCAAAAAAGCCTGGCGCAGATTGAGGTTCTCGCTAAACAGACGGGCTTGCAGATCGTTCAACTGCGGATCGTCAAAGTCGAGCCACCAGCGCTCAGCTACAACCACGCCTTCTGCTGTAAGGGTGCCGGAAAAGGTTTCCGGCACGGCCAGCTCTGTCCGTGGTGGCGGCGTTAGTGGTTGACAGGCCATCAGGGTCAAAGCGACGATGGTAAGTATCACCAGTCTCATCGAACAACTCCTTGAAAGTGGACAATATAGCACAACTGAAAAATTCACGTCCGCGACAAAAACCACCCAGGCGGAATGGTCAGCAGGGCGGTTAGGGTTTGACAGAAATGAGTGATTTGCCGTATACAGGCGACTCTTGGACTGTTGATCCCAGCTTGCCGTTGCCTGTTTTGCGAAAATGCTATCTCATATCCAGCGAGTGTGACCGATGATGAATCTCAAGCCGGAAGTTGTTGCCCAACTCGAGCGTGTCTTAAGTTCTGTTGAAATGTTATTGCCCAGGGCAGCCCAAGCGGTCGACTGGAAAACCTGTTATGCCGCCAACTGGCGTCGCCGCTCTTTTTCCGGCTATCTTGAGCCGGTCAGGGTGACCGACACCATCCGCCTCGAGCAGCTGTTGGGTGTCGATGAACAAAAAGCCATCATGGTCAACAATACCCGCCAGTTTCTTAACGGCTATCCGGCCAACAATGCTCTGCTCTGGGGGTCGCGCGGAACCGGCAAGTCGTCGATGGTCAAAGCCCTGCTCAACGAATTTGCTGCAGAAGGGTTGCGGGTTATTCAAGTGGAAAAGGAAGATCTGATCTACATCGCCGAGATCTTTGCTGCTGTTGAGGACCTGCCCTATCGTTTTATCATGCTCTGTGACGATCTGACCTTCGAATTTGGCGAACTTTCTTACAAAATGCTTAAAAGTGCCCTTGATGGTTCGGTTTATTCGGCGCCGGAAAATGTGCTGATTTACGTCACGTCCAATCGCCGTTATCTGCTGCCGGAGTACAGCAGTGACCACATTGGTGGCAAGTATGTTAAAGGAGAGCTGCAACAGAGCGAAGTCCAGGATGAAAAAAGCTCTCTTTCCGACCGTTTCGGCTTATGGGTCGCGTTCCATGTTTTTACCCAGGATCGCTATCTTCAAGCGGTACAGCTCTGTTTTCAACAATGGAGTGATAAACTCGGCAAACCGATCCCCTGGAGCGACGATGCCGAGCAGGCCGCAATCAAATGGAGTCATGAAAAAACCAAGCGCTGCGGCCGCACCGCCTTTCAGTTTGCCAAAAACTGGGTGGGAAAATATCTGCTTAAAGAATGACCTTCTTCACCTGTAGTTAAGGTTTGTACAATGATGGAGAACAAAAATTGAAAGTCCCCCTATTGGTGCCCCTACGGCATGGAGGAAATTCAATTCAGTAGTTTTATGGGTATCCTGAAATCTTCTCGACGTAAAACATACGATGCTGTTGCACAAGGGCCAGAGCAGTAAGCTGAACTGTCAGGCTATTCCCGAAAAACAGAATCAATTTTCATCCGCCGTCCTGCGGGTCAGCAATGGTGCGATCTTTTCCTGCGGCAGGGCCCCACTGAAAAAGAATCCTTGCACCTTTTCGCAGCCAAGTTGGCTGAGGTGGTCGAGTTGCTCCAGTTCTTCGATTCCGTCGGCGGCCAGATTGAGTTTCATCCCTTTGGCCATCATCGCTATACCGTCAATCAGACGTGAACTCTGAGGTGTTTTGCCGAGCTCGCGGACAAATGCGCGATCGATTTTCAGGGCGCTCACAGCCACATATTGCAGGTAGCTTAAAGGTAAAAAGCCGCGACCGAAGTCATCGACGGTGATGGCTATGCCCCGCTCACGCAGGGCTTTTATATTGTGTGCGATCAGCTTTTGCCCTTTTAAAAGGCTTTCTTCGGTGATTTCCAGATTAAAAAGTTCAGGGCCAAGGTCAAATTCTGTCAGTGTCCCAAGAAAATTCTCGACAAAACCTTCCTGCTCCAGCTGAATCGGTGAAATATTCAGAGAGACCGGAACGTTGCGAAATCCCTGATGATGCCACTGCGCCAGGGTTTTACACACTTGACGCAGAACCAATGACTCGATGGTCAATAGAAGTTTCGCCTCTTCAGCGACAGGTAAAAACTCCTCAGGATAGATGATGCCCCGGTGCGGATGGTGGCGGCGCAACAGGGCTTCCAGGCCAACGACGGCCCTGGTGTGGGGATTGAATTGCGGCTGGAAATGCACCCTGAACTGATTTTCTTCAAGGGCCTGTCGCAGATCCCGTTCCGCCGCATTGGAGACCGTCTCTTCTTTCATGGCGTCGGTATAAAAAGAGTAGCTGTCCCTGCTGCTCGACTTGATGTGGTACATGGCGATATCGGCATTGTGCAACAGGGCTTCCGAGGTCGTGCCGGTGGTCGGATAAACCGCTACGCCAAGACTGGCGCGTAGATGCAGCTGATGCCGGTCGATAAGAAACGTTTTGCGGATTTCATCGAGGATTTTCTTTGCGACGGTGGCAATGCCCTGCTGGTCGGAGATGTCGGGCAGCAACAGGGCAAATTCGTCCCCGCCGAAACGACACAGGGTATCTTCCGCTCGCAGGCAGCCGAGGATTCTGTTGGCAACCAGTTGCAGGACGCGATCGCCGATAAGGTGTCCCAGGGTGTCGTTGATGGATTTAAAGCGATCCATGTCGATGAATATCAGGGCAAACTGTTGCTCATGGCGCTGGGCGCGGGCGATAGTCTGGTTAACCCTGTCCAAGAAAAGAGCACGGTTAGGCAGCCCTGTCAGCAGATCGTGATAGGCCAGATAGTTGATGCTCTTCAGTTTTTTTTGCAGCAGCTGTTTTTCGTAATACTGTTCGCGAGCTTTGGAAATGGCGCTGAGAAGTTCAGCCGGTTTGTAGGGTTTGCGGATATAATCATGGGCTCCCAGGCGCATGGCTTCCTTGACCCACTCGAAAGATGACTCGCCGCTAAGCACGATGGTTTCAGTGGCATGGCCTGCCTGCCTGATGTGATCAAGCACGTTCAGGCCGGTTGCCCCGGGCATTTGCAAGTCGAGAAGCAGGAGCTGGTAGCATCCGCACTGCAGCTTTCTAATCGCTTCCTCCCCACCAGAGGCCAGATCGACATCCTCATAGCCGTTAATTTTCAGCATCAGTTGGACGCTCTTCAGCTGTTCCTGCTGGTCATCAACAATGAGCATCCTGAAAGAGCCTGTTGAGTCCAGGTAAAAGGCGTGTTCATTCTTCAACTTGCATCCCTTCTGTACGGGTTTGGGCGAATGGTATTACGCCCGGCACCTTTGATGTCTGCTTCTACCGATCCCAGGATGCCGGCCATGGCGGTTTCGTTTTCTCTGAGCACAAGATTTTTTTTGCAGCTGAAGATGGTAACCAATCAGTACGATGGTCAGCAGCATACAGAAAAACCCCCTTCGTGCCGAAGAGGGCTCTTAACTTCTTCGTCAGCCCGGCTGTCCCCGTGAGACCCGTGGTTTTGCGTCCCTGAATTGCTCCGGGTTTGCTTTTATAGGATTTTTGCAATTAAATTATTTTCACCATTATACTGCGGACAAGATTACCGGATCAAGTCGTTTTTTCTTTCTGGCAACTAGTCATCTCTCATGCACCAGGATGTGGATGATTTCCCCGAAAAAGCAATTTTTACTCTGCGACAAATACGGTGAAATGGTTGAGTTTTGCTCGTTGAATATCCTTCAGCGCAGGCGCTGGCAGAGCAGTCCGGCGATAATCAGAATCAGGCCAATGAAGGTGGCGGCGAGAATTTGTTCGCCAAGAAGAAAATAAATAAAAACCAGCGAGAGAAAGGGGGACAGAAAAATCAGGTTGCTGATGCGCGCGGTGTTGTCGGTGAGTTTCATCGCCAGCAGCCACAGGACAAAGCAGGCGCCCATCTCAAAGGTGCCGATGTAGGCAGCGCCGAGCAGTCCTTCCAGGGGTGGGCGGCGGATGTCGCTGGTGAGCAGATAGTAGCCCAGGACCAAGGGGAAGCTGAAGACAAAGTTGACAAACAGGGCGACCACGGGATCGCGTCCGTCGCGGGTGTTGTAGATCCAGTACAGGGCCCAGACGATGGTGCTGAGCAATGCCAGGGCAACACCCAGAGGGCTGGTGAAGGTCAGGCCGAGGAGGTCTCCTTCGGTGGCAATGACCACCACCCCGCAGTAACTGACAACCAGGGCCAGCAATTGCTGCCAGCGGATTTGCTGTTTGAGCAGCGGTACCGCCAGGAGCGACAGGACAATCGCCCAGGTGTAGTTGAGGGGCTGAGCCTGCTGGGCCGGGAGCAGATCGTAGGCCTTGAAGAGGATCAGGTAATAGAGGAAGGGGCTTAAAAACCCCAGGAACAGGGACAGCAGGTATTCCTGGCGACGGCACTGAAAGACCTGGCGAAACTTGCCCTGCCAGAGCAGGATCGCAGCCAGCAGCAGGGTTGAAAAGGAGCCGGCATAGAGCAGGAGCTCAATGGGGGTGAAATGGCGCAGGGAGAGCTTGAAGGCGGTGGCCACCGTTGACCACAAAAACACCGCCGCCAGCCCGAAGAGCAGGGCCTTACGCTGCTGGTTCATGGGCATTCCCCAGTTTGGGAGCGCCGGCGGATTACCAGAACAGCTAGCCCTGAAAAAATCAGCACGATGCCGCCGGCGGCCTGGAGATTGAGGACTTCACCGAGGACGAAGATCCCCAACAGCGCCGCAGTCATCGGTTCGGCCAGGGACAGGGTGACAGCGCTGCCGACGCCGACGGTTTGCAGGCCGCGGGCGAAGAGCCAGTACGACAGGGCCATGGTCGCCAGACCCAGATGCAGAATCACGATAAGGGAACCGGGCTGCAGCAGCCAGGCGCTGTCGACCCGGAAGAGGGCCGGTGACAACAGCAGGGCGCCGATACAAACGACAATCGCCATGACGGCGTTGGGGCTCTGATGTTCGAGGAGCCCCTTGATCATCAGGGTGTAGGCGGCATAGGCGCTGCCGGCCCCTATAGCCAGAGCGATCCCGAGGGGATCAACGGTCACCTCGCCGCCACTGAATCCCAACAGCATGCAGCCGCAGATTGCCAGCAGGGTTGCGGCGTACCAACGACTCCCCGGTTTTTCGCCCCGAAAGATCAACCCCAATAACCCTCCGGCGATGGGGGCGCTGCCGATGCCGACCACGGTGCCGACAGCGACGCCGGTTTTGGCGACGGCGCTGAAAAAGCATAGCTGATAGGTGGCGGTAAAGACCGCAGCGAGAAACAGGGGACGCAGTTGCCAGGTGCGCAGCTTGCCAAGTTCGTTGCGGTACAAGGCAAGAAACAGCAGGGCGATACCACCGACCAGCAGGCGCAAAGCGCCGATGGCAGCACTGTCGTAACCGGCCGGGGCAAAGGCCTGGGCGGTCCCGGTGGTGCCCCACAAGACCGCCGCAGCCAGTACCAGCCAGGGGCCGGCGGCGGGAGAGTAGCTTGAGGATGAGTGTTGGCTCAGTTCAGCCATAATATTCCTTGGTGAGTTGGCGACCTACCGGGCGTTGCAGCAGGACAACGGCCACCAGGCGCCCGCCAACGTAAGCGCCGGCAGCCGCTGTGGCACCGGCCAGGGGTAAATAGAGCAGGGCGATGAACATCAGTAAAAAGATCACTGTGGCTTCAGCAGCGGTGGCGATGGATACCGGTCTGGTGACGCGGGTAACAATCAGGATCGAACGCTGGAAACAGATGAGGACCGTCAGCGCCGGAAATAAGGCCATGAGCTGCAGTGGCGTGGCAGCAAAAGTCGCCAGGGCCGGGGTGAGTCCGGAAACCGTTTCAAACCAGAAACGATTTAAGGGGGTAAAAGCAATCAGGGTCAGGCAACCTCCCGTGGCAATAGCGAGAATCACGGCAAAGCCACGGACCTTGGGGTAGTTGGTGCACTGTTCACTAAGCAGGGCGATGGCGATCTCCTGGTAGGAGAGGCCGACGGCGCGAAAGACGAAGGTCAGACCGTAGATGACCGGCATCACCGCCAGGGATTCTACCGGATTGGCGGCCCGGCTTAAGAAAAAAGTCACCATGGGATGAACGGACAAACCAATCAGTGGGGTCAGGGCCAGGGGCAGATAATGATCCCAGATGTCCCGGTAGCCGGGGCTGCAGGTTCCCTCCGGGGGATCTTTTGCCAGCAGTGCCTTAACTGCTTTGTGGGCCAGAATCCGGGTCATCAAGGCCTCGGCGACAACGCCGCTCGTTAGGGCTAGCGCGCCGATGATGGCGCCGCTAACAGAAGTGGTCAGATAGCAGAATACCGCCGTTGCCCCCATAAAGCTGATGCGGAAGATGGTGGCCAGGGCGACCAGGCGGGTGTTGTGACTGGCGATCAGTACCCCCTGGTAGAAACGCCGCAGGCCGATGGCCCCGGGCCAGGGGAGCAGAAAGAACAACGCAGTGCGGGTTAAATCGGCAACCTCCGGAGGCAGACCGATGAGGGAGCGTACGATCAGATCATACACCGGAGGCAGCAGAAACAGGGCCAGGCCCAGGGTCACAGCCAGGCTTAAGCCAATGGAAAAATGGCGCAGGCGGCGATAGCTGATGCGATCCCGGCACAGCGCCGTGGCCGAGCTCAGGAGCATGATTACCGGCGCTTCGGCGACCAGGGCGAAGGCAAAAGCAACCCCGTAGGCAGCCAGATTGACGGCTTCGGCGCCCATGCGTGCGATGATGGCGGCAATAAAAGGGCCTTCGACCGCCATCATCAGCCAGGTCGCGGCCAGGGGCAGCCAGAAGCGGAAGATCTGGGGATAGGTTGCGGGATGTGGGGCTTGGGTCATTGTCGGGTATGTTCTTAGCAAGTAAAGCTTCAATTTTAGGTGTTTTAGGCATGGGACAGGGATTCCCATGTCAAGGGACGCTTTTCGCCGTCCATGGCCGCTTGACTGTCGCCCTCTATGGCGACAGACACCCTTGTCATGGGAATCCCTGTCCCACATCGGATCAGCTTGAGAATTAAAAAATCAACCCCCAACTGCGGCACTTAGTCCGTGGCGTGAGAAGGAGTCAATTGCCCGTTCCAGATCCTCTTGCTCAGGGGGCTGCAGGGCCTCTTGCGGATAGGTAGCTCCCAGCTTGTGGTATTTGTGGACGGCTATAGCATGGTAGGGGAGCAGGGCGACAGCTTTTTTTTCACCCGCTAGAGCGGCAATCTCTTCGGCAAAAGCGCGAAGATCCTGGTCAGCCGTATTGACCCCCTTGATCAGAGGAATGCGGATCTGAATCTGCGCCCCGCTGGCGGCAAGGGCCCGCAGGTTGGAGAGGATCAGCCGGTTGTCGACGCCGGTGAGATGCTGGTGGCGTTTGCCATCGATCAGCTTGAGATCGAACAAAAACAGGTCGGTGCGCCGGACCGCGGCGAGCAGGTTTTTTTCAGGGACATGACCGGCGGTATCGAGGGCGCGGTGGATTTGTCGCTGCCCGCAGCGATCAAACAGTTCAAACAGATAAACGGGATAGAGCAGGGGTTCCCCGCCGGACACCGTCACCCCGCCACCGGACTGGTCAAAAAGATGCTGTTCCCGTTCAATAATCCTCATCAGCTCATCGATTGATTTTTCTTCTCCCGATATCTCCATCGCTTTGGTCGGACAGATGCGCGCACAGTTGCCACAGAGGGTACAGCGTTTGCTGTCGGTGCGCATTCCCTCATCCGTCATCTTCAGGGCCTTCTGTGGACAGGCCTTGACGCACTCTCCACAGCCAATGCAGCGTTCCAGGGTGTAGAGTTTTTGCGCCTGCGGAGAAATACTTTCCGGGTTGTGACACCAGGCGCAGCGCAACGAACAGCCCTTGAAATAAATGGCCAGACGAATGCCTGGACCATCGTTAATGGCGTAGCGTTTAATATCGAAAATCAGGGGGCTATGCATGTTGTGTTTATTCATAAATGAAATATGCCACCAAGGCACCAAGGACACCAAGAAAGTCGGGTTCAGGTTTTTTTGGGGTAAAGCCACCCCTGATCAGTCAACTGATAATCCACCAGATATTTATGGTGTTGTCTCTCTTGGTGCTCTTGGTGGCCAAAAATGTCGTTAAAAACTATCATTCTCAGTGCGTTCAATCACTTCCTGCTGTAGGTCGGCATTCATATCGTTGAAGTAATCGCTGTAGCCCGCCATGCGCACCAGCAGATCCTTGTACTCTTCCGGGTGTTCCTGCGCGGCTTTTAATGTGGCGCTGTCGACAATATTGAACTGGATGTGGTGGCCACCGAGGGTGAAGTAGCTGCGGACCAGTTGGCCGAGCTTTCTGATATCCTCGTCGCGCTTGAGCAGGCTCGGCAGAAAGCGCTGGTTGAGCAGGGTGCCGCCGGAGAGGGTATGGTCGAATTTGGTCAGGGAGCGGATTACCGCCGAAGGGCCGTGGGTGTCGGCGCCGTGGGACGGCGAGGTACCGTCGGAGATGGATTTGAAGGCAAAGCGCCCGTTGGGGGTGGCGCCAAGCATCTTGCCGAAATAAATATGGCAGGTGGTTGAGAGCATGTTGAGATGAAAACTCTCCCCCTTGCTGTTTGGTTTGCCGTCGATGGCGGCTAGTAAATCATGGTAGATCCGGACGGCGATATCATCAGCGTAGTCATCATCGTTGCCAAAGAAGGGGGTGCGGTTGATGATGGTCTGACGCAGAAATTCTTCCCCTTCAAAGTTGTTTGCCATGGCACCAAGAACCCGCTCCATGGTGAACGCACCATCGTCGAAGACATGCTTTTTCAGCGCGGCAAGGCTGTCGGTGACCGTGCCCAGGCCGGTACATTGAATGTAGTTGGTGTTGTAGCGCGGCCCACTGTCGTAGTAGTCGCGCCCCTTGCTGATGCAGTCTTCAATCACCACCGACAAAAATGGCGCCGGGGCGTATTTGGCGAACATCCGGTCGATGTAGTTACTGACGCGAATCTTGGTATCGACAACATGCTCAAGCTGTTTGACAAAGGCCGCATAAAGCTCGTTGTAGTCAGTGAATTTGCGCGGGTCACCGCTGGTCAGTCCAACCTGTTTGCCGGTTAAGGGATCGATGCCATTGTTCAGGGTAATTTCCAGGATTTTCGGGACGTTCAGATAGCCGGTCAGAACAAAAGCTTCCTTGCCGAAGGCGCCGACTTCGATGCAGCCGCTGCAGCCTCCTTCGCGGGCATCGCGCAGGGTTTTTCCCTGACGCAGCAGTTCAACGACATAGACATCCGGATTAAAGATCGACGGATAACCGTGTCCCTGGCGGATGACCCGGCAGGCAGCGTCGAGAAAACGGTCGGGGGTTTTGGCGCTGATATGGACCGAGCTGCCCGGCTGGAGGATGTGGAGCTCTTCAATGACTTCGAGCATGATGTAGGAGACATCACTCACGCCGTCACGGCCGTCGCTGGTGATGCCGCCGATATTGATGTTGGTGAAGTCGTTGTAGGTGCCACTTTCCCGCGCGGTGATACCGACCTTGGGCGGCGCCGGCTGATTATTGACCTTGATCCAGAAGCAGCACAACAGTTCCTTGGCCTGGTCGCGGGTCAGGCTGCCGTCTTTGAGACCGGCTGCGTAAAATGGTGCAAGGTGCTGATCGAAGTGTCCCGGATTCATGGCGTCCCAGCCGTTTAGCTCGGTGATGGTGCCCAGATGTACGAACCAGTACATCTGGATGGCTTCATGGAAGGTTTGGGGTGCATGGGCCGGGACCCGACGGCAGACAGAAGCGATGGTTTTCAGCTCGGCAACGCGCTGGGGGTTCTTTTCCGTGGCGGCCAGCTGCTCGGCCAGCTCGGCGTGACGCTCGGCGAACAGGATGACTGCGTCGCAGGAAATTTCCATGGCCTTGAGTTCTTCAAGTTTGTCAGTAGCTTCAGGGTCGCTCAGAAAATCCAAACGTTCAATTTCTGAATTAATCTGCTTTTTGAAATCCAGCATTCCTTTACGATAAATCTGTCCGTCCAGAGCGGTGTGCCCCGGTGCCCGCTGCTCCATGAATTCGGTAAATAGCCCGGCTTCGTACATATCGCGCCAGTGCCCTGGTACATGGCCGAAAATCCGTTCACGGATGGTCTTGCCCTGCCAGTAGGGGATCACCTCGCGGGCGTAGGTTGCGATATCCTCCTGACTGATGGTATAGCGCTGCTGGTCGCGGGTGTTGAGGACGTGAAAGTCCTCGACGCTGTGACAGGTCAGCTCAGGAAAGGTCGGCACCGCCTTTGGTCCTGGTCCCCTTTCACCGACAATCAATTCGTCATCACCAATGTAGATGGTCTTTTTGTTGCAGTGATCGTAAAAATTGAGCGCCCGCAGCACCGGAATCGAGAATTTGCCGTAGTTTTCCTTGTAGAAGGCGGTTTCGTGTAGCGCTCTTTCAATCGACAGGCTTGGTTCGATAGCGACGCTCAGTTGCCGCAGGCGCTGAATGCGAGAGTTCATGCCGGGCAGGGCGGCGTGGGAACTGGTAAGAGTCATAATTTTCTCCCGTGGTTGATCAATGGTCGGAGCCGAATTCAGGATCACCTCAATATAGCAAATTTATGCTCAAAAGTGGATTAGCAAGGAAGGTGCCAAACCTAGTTGAGTGTGTAATTACTGTAAAACCAAGTATTTAGGGATTAATCGATGTTTTTTGTCAGAGGTTTTAGTGTGAACAATATGCATAAACAAATAAAAAATGCAAAAATGAATAAAACGGACGCAGGTAAGATGCTCGTTTTTTCCGGGGACACAATACCGATTTAAAGAGCTTGCCGTAGCAAAATTTTTTCGTTACTCTTTTCGCCACATCAATGGTCTTCACGTTGCCGATCCGGAGGGGGAAATGGCACGCTTTGCCCGACTGGTTGTACCAGAATATCCACATCACATCACCCAGCGTGGCGTCCGCTCCATGGATGTTTTCGCTGACCATCACGACCGAATCACCTATCTGCAGATCATGGCTGAGGAGTCAGCCGCCGCCGGCGTCACCTTTCTGGCCTGGTGCCTGATGGCCAACCATGTCCACCTGATTGCCGTCCCCGAACATGAAATCTCCCTGGCACGAGCCATCGGTGAAACCCATCGCCGCTATACCCGTATGAAGAATTTCCGCGAGGGGGTGCGCGGCTATCTGTTTCAGGGGCGCTTTGGTTCCTGCGTGCTGGATCAACGGCACCTCTTAGCAGCCGCACGCTATGTGGAACGCAACCCGGTTGCTGCCGGTATCGCGTCATCTCCCGTTGATTATCCCTGGTCAAGCGCACGCTACCATTGCGGCATCAACGCTCAGGATCCACTGATCAAAACCCCGCGGTTGCCGGAATTGGTAGATAACTGGTCGAACTTTCTACAGACCACGGATGAAAAGCAGGATCGTTTGATCTTCCAAAAGACCAAAACCGGCCGTCCGGTTGGCGGCGCGGCCTTTATTGAGAAACTGGAACATTTGACCGGGCGGGTGTTGAAGATCAAGGCCCCGGGTAGACCGGGAAGAGAAAGGGAATAGGCATTAATATCCCTGGAAAAATCGTATCTGTTCAGCACCGGATCGGGGATCCTATGTCAAGGAACGCGATTGTTTTCCGTTGGGTCATCCATGAACGTTTGTTATCGCCATCCATGGCGACAAACACCCTTGTCACAGGACCCCCGACCCTGCGTAAGGGCATAGCTGAATAGGTACGAAAAAACTACATTTACAAAGAGGGGGAGTTCAAAATGAAAAAAGTCTGTGGCTTGATAGCTGTGGCGATTGTCGCGGTGATGTTTGTTTTCACGGCCGGCTCTTTTGCCGAGAGAGTCAATCCTGGCGAAGATTTCCGCTT
Source organism: Pelovirga sp. (assembly GCF_059864205.1). Classification (NCBI taxonomy): domain Bacteria; kingdom Pseudomonadati; phylum Thermodesulfobacteriota; class Desulfuromonadia; order Geobacterales; family Geobacteraceae; genus Pelovirga; species Pelovirga sp. The sequence continues at coordinate 1,343 of NZ_JCBCBS010000064.1, read as the reverse complement.
TGCCCGAAGAACAGAAGCCTATATCAATGCACAACCGATGTTCGAGATCCTCTACCGCATGGCCGTGGAACAGGATAAAAAGTTTGGTCTGCAACCCCATTGTAATTCCCAATACCAAGTAAAGCCGCTCGGCACCATTATTCTTGCCCCGATTAACTTTCCAGATGACCGCCCGCATCCGACCGAGGGGATCTGGAACTACCGTTATCAGATTGAGCGTTGTGGGGAAGCGAAGATTTACAATACGCTATTTATCGCCACTGACAACGGGGAAGCGCCGACACCTCGGATCTATTACCCGGGCACAACCAGTGCCGACCCATTGTTGATTAAGGATGCGATGTTGTCGGCTCTTGTTGTTGCAGCTGCAACCGATCCGCACTTAAAAGACTGTCGTGAGATTGATGTGTTTGATATGCAGGTCACCAAGGCTCCCCATACGGTCACTGAAGAAAACAGGGTCGTGGCAGGTGTTTGGAGCGAAGACTGGACCTTCAGGATGTGCGGCCAACTGGCTACGGTTGGCATCACCTTCACTCCTGATCAAAAGAGTGGCGGCACAACCTTTTCAATAAATCCCTCCAACCCGGGTGTCGGCGGATGATATTTTTCTGGAGATAGCCATGATAAGTAAAGTTAAAGGGAAAGTCATATGAAATCTCGAACAGATAGAAGGACCGTCAACAGGTATTTGACCGCGTTGTTTCTGATTTGCCTGGTGCAATTGATGATTGCAGCGTCAGTTTTTGCTGTCGAAAATCATCCCGGTTACCCGCTGCTGCCATTTGAAGAAATGCGGATCGCTGTCTATACAAAGGCTTTTGCCGAGCGCTTCGGATTGCCTGCTCCTGCTCCGGGTACAGAGCCGGACGGTGGATTGGAAGCCATCGAATTTGCGATTGAAAAGGGTCGGTTCGCCCCATATTACTATCTCAATATCTATCTGTATGTGGACAGCTCTCTGCCCATCAAATACCCGGAGGAGGGGGTTGCGGGTGAGAAATATATGTTGATAAAAGGAACTCATTTTTTTGGTAGATCACATGATATGTGGATGAGTTGGCCTGAAGAAGACCGATTGCATTTCAACGAAAGACAGGGTAGCTACCATCGCAAAGCTAATCTGGCCACAATGGACTATATCCCACGCAAGAAAGGCGCGACGACAAGTCTCTATTACAGAGAATTTCACAAGGATATTCTGCCTGGATTGGCCTATATCAAACTCGACTGCTCGCCACCCTCTGTCATGATCGACAGACCTATAAATAATGTCGGTATTTGGCTACAAGTGGACAGTCAAGTGGACTATCGAAGCCATATCGAAGTTGATACGGATGACT
>NZ_JCBCBS010000060.1:0-3102 GCF_059864205.1 Pelovirga sp. | reverse complement strand
ACATCAGTGCGCCCCTACGGAACAATGAACGGAACAATGAACGGAACAATGAACGGATGTGGTTTGGGCGTATGGATGGAAACCGGACATATGCAAATGCGGGCGCACATCAGTGCGCCCCTACGGAACAATGAACGTTTGGGACGTGGGCGTGTGGGATTTGGGTGCAAAACCCGGGCGCATGCAATGCGCCCCTACGGATGTTAAAATGACGGTGCGTAAAATCGGATGCGTATTTCGGGCGTATGTTCCAGGCACATTCAATGCGCGGGGCCTTTTTCTTTAACCAATGTCGGTAGTGATTTTTTATGAAATTTTCTGTACGTGACCTGTGGCGGTTTTTTGCCTCGGTTAAATTGGCTCTTTTTACCCTGTTTGTTCTGGCCGCTACCTCGATTTTCGGGACCTTCATCGATCAGAAAAAAACAGCGGATTTTTATATTGAGGAATATGGTCAGGCTCTTGCTGAGCTGTTACGCTTACTTGGCCTCACCAATATGTACAATTCCTGGTGGTTTATTGCCCTGTTGCTGCTTTTTGCCCTCAACCTGATCGTCTGCTCGATCGAGCGGCTGCCCGCGGTCTGGCGTACGGTTACCGGTCCTGTCGGCGACATGTCCCCGGAACAATTGAAAAAACTTGCCTGCAGTTTCACCGCAAAAAGTTCAAAGCCGGTAGAGCAGGTGGCTAAGAGCATTGAAAACATACTCAGTGATCAGGGGTGGAAAAACCCCCAGACGAGCAGCGTTGACGATACCTTCAGGGTGTCGGTACAGCGCGGCACATGGACCCGCCTGGCTGTGTACCTGGTGCATGCCAGCGTATTGGTGATTCTGGCCGGCGCACTGATCGGTGCTTTCTTTGGTTTTCAGGGGTATATTTTTCTTCCCGAGGGAAGGTCCAGCGACAGGGTTTTTTACCAGAAGGACGGATCACCGCTGTCGCTTGATTTTCAGTTTTATTGTGATCGTGCCGAAAAAAAGTTTTATCCCGACGGGATGGTCAGCGAATATCGGGCGGACATGGGGGTTCAGGATGCGCAACGGGGTGTATCATTCAATAAATCGGTGATTGTCAATGATCCCTTGAATTATCGTGGAATCAATTTTTATCTGGGGGATTTTTTCCCGATTGATGAATTTCTGGTGGTGATCAGTAACCATACGGACAATACCGAACAAGCCTTTCGGGTCGGGCCACAGATGGACATTGCCTGGCCTGAATCGGCGATTATCGCTCGTCTTGAGGATTTTACCCGTGGTGCTGATAATGAGATTCTCCTTGCACGGGTGACCCTCAGTGCTGACCCGCAAGAGGAACCGGCAGAGGTCTGGGTACGCAACAATAATTCCGCCGGAATAGAACATGCCGGTCAGCAGTTCAGTGTCAGTGTGAGTCAGTTGACGACGGTGCTGTTTCTCGTCAACAAGGATCCCGGAGTATGGGTGGTCTGGACCGGTTTTATCCTGCTGTGTATAGGCTTGTATATCTGTTTCTTTATGTCCCATCGGCGGGTCTGGGTCTGCCTGTCGACAACCGCAAAAGGATCGCGGGTGGTAGTTGGCGGCAGCAGCAATAAAAACAAGCCCGGTTTTGAAAAGGCTTTTAACAAGCTGACGGAACAGATAAACCAAGAACTTTAGAGGTTTTACCGGAGCCGGTATCTGTGATTTGAGCAGGCCGACATGAGGATTGGGGCCGTTTTTCTTGCGAACGTTTGACCAGGGGACAGGGTTGGTGACACCAATATTCCTCCATAAGACAGCAAGATTGACCCATCTGTTGGCGCTGGTTGCGATCCTGAGTGCAGGACTGCTGGCCTATAGCAACAGTTTTCAGGGTCCTTTCGTGCTGGATGATATATACTCTATTGTTCAAAATCCCGAGATCCGCAGTCTCGATGGTCCGCAGTTTAACAACCACCGCTATCTTGCCTACCTGAGTTTCGCCCTCAATTATCATCTGGGTGGTGTCGAGGTGTTCGGCTACCACCTGGTTAATCTGATCATCCACCTGACATCAGCTTTGCTGGTTTACCTGCTGCTGTGGCTGACATTCAGAACCCCCTACTTCAGGGCGTTGAGCATCTTTGAATCGGGCGCATGGGATTTGGGCGCACATTGGTGCGCAGAAAGCCCGGGCGCACATCGGTGCGCCCCTACAGTGGAATGGCTGGTTCCCCTGCTGGTGGCGCTGGTATTTGCGGTTCACCCGATTCAGACCCAGGCAGTCACCTATATTGTCCAGCGCATGACCTCAATGACGGCCATGTTTTATCTGTTGTCTCTGGCTCTGTACGTCATGGCCAGGCTGGCGATGCAGACCGAAAAAACGGAAGAGGCTTCAGCGCCTCCGGGCTGCGGGCGCCGGTTCTTGCTGCCGCTGGTCCTGTTGGCGGCTGCTACCCTGGCTGCGGTCGCGGCGATGAAGACCAAGGAGATTGCCTTTACCCTGCCTCTGGCCATTGTGCTATACGAGCTGTATTTTTTCCGGGGCGATTGGAAGAAGCGCTTTTTGTGCCTGGTGCCGCTGCTGTTAACCCTGCCGATTGTCCCGCTGACCGTCATCGGGGTGCACCAAGTGACCGATTCACCCGCGGTCGGCTTTTCTGTGGAGAATGCAGCAATATTTAGTGCCGGTGATTTTGATCGCTCTACCTACCTGCTGACCCAGTTCCGGGTGATTGTGACCTATCTGCGGCTGCTGCTGTTTCCGGTCAATCAGAATCTGGATTATCAGTATCCGGTCTATGATACTTTTTTTGTGCCGCAGGTCTTTCTTTCTTTTCTGTTTTTGTCCGGGCTGGTGGGGTTGGCGATCTATTTGTACCTGAAGTCTTCATTCCCTGTGTCTTTGGAACGGGAGTCAGAGGGCGTTGGCGTCGCGGAGGCGGGCGCACGTCAGTGCGCCCCTACGGATGGTTTGTGGCGGTTGGTGTCGTTCGGGATAGTGTGGTTTTTTCTGACCCTGGCGGTGGAATCGAGCCTGGTGCCGATCCAGGATGTGATTGTTGAGCATCGGCTTTATTTGCCTGGAATCGGTTTCTTTCTGGCTGTTACGGCGGGTGTTGCGCTCCTGGTGAAACGGCTCCCAACGGTGATG
>NZ_JCBCBS010000049.1:0-1157 GCF_059864205.1 Pelovirga sp. | reverse complement strand
TGGGTAGTGGGTAGTGGGTAGTGGGTAGTGGGTAGTGGGTAGTGGGTAGTGGGTAGTGGGTAGTGGGTAGTGGGTAGTGGGTAGTGGGTAGTGGGTAGTGGGGACTGGACTTTGAATATCAACTGTAGGGGAGCAATTCATTGCGCTCGGGTTTTGCCTTGGCCCTGATGGCAGCAAACAGGGGGGCAGGCACCTGACGGAGCCAGTCCCCGGCGCCGGCGATTACACCTCTTTGACTCGATAAATTCCACCATGGGCTTCGGTGTCGGCGCGGTGGGCTTTAAGGTCGCCGGCAACACCATCAATTTTTTTACTGAGGCGTTCTTCTACGGAATCGATCTTGTTATTGATGCGCTTATCTGTGGCTTTCAGATCAGCTGCTACAGCATCGATTTTTTTTGAAAGATGATTATTGACGGTCTCGATCTTGAAATCGAGCAGGTCAAAGCGTTCATCGTGGCGCTTTTCGAGGTTGTCAATTTTGCGATCAAGGGCGTTGTAGCATTCAATGACAACATTGAACTTGCTGTTGATATCTTCCAGAATGATCTGCAGGTGGTCTTTTTCCATGGGTTCCCTCCGGGGTGTTGATGTGACGGAACATCATAGCGATGATGGTTGACGGGAGCAACGGTAAATCGCCGGCGGCAACCACACAAACAAAGGGGATAGAGGCGGGGTAGTGTCTTCTAGCGTTCGAACCAACGATTTTTAGTCGTAAAATCAGACCGCTCCCCCGTCGTGTCGAGAAGCCTTTGGGGTTTTAACCGATTCTGATAGATTTTCATCGCGGCCAATAGTTTTTGAAGGTCTTTTAGCCGCTATCAGAATCGATGAAGGTCTGATAACAGCAATCACCAGAACCTCTTTGTCGCGGTGAAAACCGTTAAACCAGATGTGGTAGGGTCAAAGGCCTTAACACCAGGAACTGGGTACTAGGTAGTGGGGCCTGGGGAAAATCCTTTAACGCCCGACTACCTATTCCCAACTACCAGTTTTTTCGTCGTTGACCTTCACCGCGTCATCGTTGCCGTTGACTTTTTCCGCGTCAAAATCTTTTAATTCCGGGATTATCGCGGGCAGGGGGACAGGCACCTGGCGGAGCCAGTCCCCGGTGCGACCACCCCACCCCTGCCGGGGCACCCCTCCGAGGGAGA
>NZ_JCBCBS010000027.1:0-10856 GCF_059864205.1 Pelovirga sp. | reverse complement strand
ATCAAGCGTCTTGACATTTTCGGGTTCAAATCCTTCGTCGACAAGGTCTCTATCCAGTTTGAAACGGGGATCACCGGGATTGTCGGCCCTAATGGGTGCGGCAAGAGCAATATCCTGGATGCGATTCGGTGGGTGATGGGTGAGCAGAATGTCCGTCATCTGCGTGGACGCACGATGGAAGATGTTATATTTGGCGGCAGTGAAACCCGCAAGCCTACCGGTTTGGCAGAAGTTTCCATGATTTTCGATAACAGCGACGGCAATTGTCCGGCGGCCTATAAAGATTTCGCCGAAATCATGGTGACGCGTAAATTGTACCGCAGTGGCGACAGTGATTATCTGATCAACAAAACCCCCTGTCGTCTGCTGGATATCAATGAATTGTTCATGGACACCGGGGTCGGAGCGCGCGCCTATTCAATTATTGAGCAGGGCAAGGTCGGGGCACTGGTCAGCGCCAAAGCGGAGGAACGTCGCAGCCTGATTGAAGAGGCCGCCGGGGTTACCAAGTATAAGGCGCGCAAGAAAAGTGCCCTGCGTAAGATGGATGCCACGCGTCAGAATCTGATTCGTCTGGGGGATATTATTGCTGAAGTCAGGCGCCAGATCAGCAACCTTCAGCGTCAGGCGAACAAGGCGGAAAAGTTTCGCGAACTGCGCCGGGAAGCGCGGCAGATTGAGCTGAGTCTTAGTGGTAATCGCTTGCAGCGTCTTGATGAGGAAGTGGCCCTGCTTGAACAGCAGGAAAAACGTGAAGCTGATATCCTCGAACGGCTTGATGGGCAATTGGAACAGGGGGAACTGCACCTGGAAGAAAGACAGCTGCAGCTGACCGCAGCAGAAGGAGATTATCATCAGGCGCAGCAGCAGGATTATCAGGCGGGCGCCGACATTACGCGTTTGGAAAGCGAGTTGAATCTGATTCTGCGTCAGCAGGAGCAGTTGAGTGAACAAGAGCAACAGGCGCGCACCGAGCTGGATCAATGCACCATGCATCTTGCCGAGCTTGAGAGTGAAGACCTTGCGTTGCAGGCGCAGCTGCAGGAGTCAACGGACAGTCTGAGTGCTCTTGAAAATAAAACCCGCGCCGCCGAAAAGGAATTGAATCAGGTCCTGGAACGTGATCGGCAAGCCAATGAGCGCTATGAGCAATGTCGCCGCGCGCTGATGGAACAATTTGCCCAGGCCAGTCGTTTGCATAATCGCCGGGAAGAGATCGAGCGCCGTCTGACTGCGGAAAAACAGCGTCAGCAGCAGCTTCATAAGGAAACAGCACAGATTGATCAGCGTCTTGGCGAACTGGACGAGCAGGTGCAGCAGATAACCCGGCAATGCAATACTGTTACCAATAACGCCGAGGCATTGCATGAACAACAGCAGGGGCTGCAGGAAGAGCTGCAGCTGATAAAGAACAGTCTGCAACAGCAGCAGGCGGTGGTTGCCGGCTGCCGGCAGGAACTGGGGCAGTTACGCTCCCGGCATGAATCCCTGGATGAATTACAGCAGCGGCGAGAAGGCTGTGGCGAGGGGACCCGTGCATTATTAGCTGCAGCCGAGGGTCGCCGGATTGTTGCCGACCTGTTGCGTGTTGACGCTACCCATGAACTCGCAGTTGAAAGCGTGCTGGGCGAGCGCTTGCAGGCGATTCCGTTGAACAAGGCCGAAACACCGGCCCTAAGCCTTGAGCTGCTGCAGCAACAGCAGGTGCGCGGCGTCATGTTGCTGACCGGCACAGTGGTGGCCGCCAACGCTTGTCCGGCAGGCACGCCACTGGTTGATCTGGTCACTCCTGTTGCCGGCGCCGACCAGATGGTCGCGCAATTGTTTGCTGGTGTCTTTCTGGTTGAAGCGGTTGCCGAGCATCTTGATGAACCTCTTGCCGTTGGCGTTACGCTGGTCGATTGTGCCGGAACCTGTCTGGATTGGCGCGGCGTACTTAACGGCGGTTCCATGGCGGCATCGGCAACCGGACTGTTACGTCGGCAACGCCAGCTGGATGACCTGTCTGAGCGTATTGCGCAGCGCGCGCTGGAGCAGCACAAGCATGAGGGCGAACTGGAGGTGCAGCAGGATCGTCTGCACGCAACCGAGGAGGTGCTGGCACGCCTTCAGAGCGAAATTCATCGTCTTGAGCTGCAGTCGCTGGAATTGGGGAAGGATCAACAGGCCCTGGACAAAGAACAGGAAGCCCTGTTGCGGCGTCGGCAGCACCTTGCTTTTGATCTGGAGCAAATCGACGAAACGCATGCAGGTCTGCTGACAGAAATGCAGGAATGTCAGGTCGGACGTGATGCCGCTTTGGCGCAGCAGCAGCAACTTGAACAACAACAGCAACATGAGCAGCAAGAATTAGCCTTGCTACGCCAGGAAGTTGATCGTTGCCGTGAGACTATGACCAGCTGTCGGGTGGCTTTTGCCGCGTTGCAGCAGCAATACCAAGCAGCAGGCCAGACCCTTGAGCGGGTTGGCCGCCAGCAGCATGAGTTGCGCGAGCGGCGGCAAAGCCTTGATCAGCGCTTGTTGCAGCAGAATACTGTGCGTACCCGGTTGCAACAGAGACAGGCTGAGATTCGCGCTGAACTGGATCAGCTTCTGGATGACAGGCAAAGACAAGTGCTGCAGACTGCTCGCTTACAGGAAGTTTTTCAACAACTGCGCGAGGGACTTGAAGAGCATCGTGAACAACTGCGGCGCTTGCGTGCCGATGCCGAGGAAGCGCGTAAGAACGTCGCCCGTTTGCAGCTACGTCAGCGTGAACAGCAATTGGAGGCGGAACATCTTTATCAGGGGGTGCAAGAGCGCTACGCCGTCGATCTGCGCTTGCATCAGGTCCCCCAGGCCGCTGAAGAGGAGCTTGAACGTCAGCGCCGGCAACTGCAGCGACTCCAGCAGAAAATTGCCGATCTGGGGGAGGTCAACCTGATGGCGATTGAAGAATACGAGGAGCAGGAAAAACGTTACGAATTTCTGACCCGTCAGCGTGATGATTTGAGGCAGTCTCTTGATGATCTGGAAAAAGCCATCGGCCAGATTAATCGTACCACCCGGCGGCGCTTCAAAGAAACCTTTGATCAGGCCAATGAGATGTTTCGTCAGATCTTTCCCCGGCTGTTTCGGGGTGGTCAGGCCGAGTTGCGGCTGACAGATGAAAATGATCTGCTGGAAACCGGTATTGAGATTATTGTTCAGCCTCCGGGCAAGCGTCTGCAGAACGTCAATCTGTTGTCAGGTGGTGAAAAAGCGCTGACGGCTGTTGCACTGATTTTTTCATTGTTTTTGCTCAAGCCGACGCCTTTTTGCGTTCTCGATGAAGTTGACGCTCCCCTGGATGACGCCAACATCGACCGCTTTGCCGAAATGGTCCGCGAGATGACCGATCGCTCACAATTTATTCTCATTACCCACAGTAAACGTACCATGAGTGTGGTTGATACCCTCTATGGTGTTACCATGCAGGAACCCGGAGTCTCGCGACTGGTATCGGTGCGCATGAATGACTTTGTGCCGGCCGTGCGAGACCTGGATGTTGCCCACACCTGATCGATACAGGAGAAAACAGATATGCCGTTTAAAGCGGTTTTGAATCAGTTGTTGCAGGATGTTCCCGGTTCCCTGGGGGTGGTTATTGTCGATTGGGAAGGGGAGTCAGTCGATCAGGCAACCCGCATCGGGGAGTACGATATAAAAATCCTTGGCGCCCATCATGGTATTACTTTGGCCTTGTTGCGTGACGCTTTAACGCGCATGGGTTCCGATTACCCGGAAGAAGTGGTTATCCGCACACAGTTGGGAACGACGTTGATTCAACCGCTGACCGAAGATTATCTGCTGATTATGCAGTTGCAAAAAGGGGCGTTGATTGGGAAGGCGACTAAGGAATTGCGAATTTGTGCAGAACAATTATACGATGATATTGCTTTGTAGTTGATCATCACTAAGGCTGGAAAGCTACAACCATTTAATCTTGTTTAGGAATGTAACTGAATATGCGTTGGTACGATCTGGTTGACAGGGTCAGAAACCTGACCGTTGATGATGTTATCGAAAAATTTACCGGCTTTATTGAGCTGCTGGCTCAATGGTTGAGAACCCTTGGTGTGCCGGAGGCGCACTTGATGCCGGCGGCCTGGGGGGTGTTGTATCTGGTAGCGACGATCGTGGCACTGTTGGTCGTGCTGCTGCTACTGAAAATTGTCCGCCGCACGCCAAAGAAAAAGAAGTACCCCCCTCAACAAATTGAAGTGGAACCGGAAGTTGAGGTAGGGCCGGAAGTTGAGGCAGGGCTGGAAGTTGAGGCAGAGCCGGAAGTTGAGGCAGAGCCGGAAGTTGAGCCGACACCGCAACTGAGTCTGTTTGAGCGTCTCAAACTGGGGCTTGCCAAGACCCAGTCGTCATTGGTCGGGCAGGTCGACAGTTTATTGCGTGGGCGCACCGAAATTGACGAAGAGTTGCTTGAAGAGCTTGAAGAGGTCCTGATTACCTCTGATCTGGGCATGAAAACCACCCAGCAGCTGATTCAGGCCCTGGAAAAGCGTTTGGCTGCAGGCAAGTTAAAAGACCCGGACCAGGTTCGTGAACTCCTTAAGCAAGAGCTGAAAAAAATTCTTGCGGTTGAGGTACGCCCTACTGATTTTAGCAGTGCTTCCCCCTTTGTCATCATGGTTGTCGGGGTCAATGGTGTCGGCAAGACGACAACCATTGGTAAATTAGCCAATCAGCTATCCCTGGCCGGCCATAAAGTCGTGCTGGGGGCGGGCGACACCTTCCGTGCCGCTGCGGCCGAGCAGCTTGAGGTTTGGGGCAAGCGGGCCGGGGTTGAAGTGATTCGGCATGGTGAGGGAGCTGACCCGGGCGCGGTCGCTTTTGACGCAGCAAGAGCGGCAGTGGCGCGCAAGGCTGATATTTTGTTGCTGGATACGGCCGGTCGTCTGCATACTAAAATCAATCTGATGGAAGAATTAAAAAAGGTGCGTCGGGTGCTCGATCGGGAAATCCCCGGAGCTCCCCATGAGATTCTCCTGGTCCTCGACGCCACTACCGGTCAGAATGCCTTGATCCAGGCGCGCATGTTTCATGAAGCGGTCGGCCTCGGCGGGATTGCTCTGACCAAGTTGGACGGCACAGCAAAAGGGGGCATCGTTGTCGCCATAGCGGCTGAACTCAGTGTGCCTGTCCGTTATGTCGGCATCGGTGAAAAACTTGATGATTTGCGTCCCTTTGATGCCGAAATGTTTGTAAGTGCACTATTCGACCGGCCCTGATTGCCTTTGCTGTTGCGCCGGCCAACGTGGGGTGATTGAAATGCATAAGCTCGTTGATCTGGAAAAATCCATAGCCATCCTGCTCGAGCAGCATCGCGTCTTGAAACTTAGCCATCGGCAGCTAGAGCAGGAAAAGCAGAGCTGGCACGAAGAAAAACAGCGCCTGGTGGAGCAGATTGATCTAATTCTTGAAGGTCTTGACGACATCGATGTGGAGGGGCTGTGAGCGCGGTAATTCAAATCAGGATTCAGGGGCGTATCTACACCCTGCGAAGTCAACAGTCGGAAGATCAGATCCAGAAGGTCGTTTCCTTTGTCGAAAAAAATTTGGCTGAGACGGCTGCCGGGAAATCTGTAGATACCGTCGACCTGATGATTCTGACCCTCTTAAATCTTGCCGGCGAATACCTGCTGCTGCAGGAAAAAAAAGCGCAGGATGATGGTGAGCTTGCCGAGCGCCTGGAACAACTAGGGCATCAATTGACGCTTGCAATAGGTGATAATTTCGGTTGCTAATGCCAACCAATCCGTTGTAAAATCGCACATATTCTCGACTGTGGTCGGGTTGATTGATAGATTGTTGGGGCACTTGTAGTGACAGTAGTGTTAAGTACGGTGCGAGTGTCGGGTGAGAAGAAGTGATTGCAAGTCAAGCCATCTCGGTTTTATTGCTGATGCCGGGTGTGGGTTGTGTGGTTTATATGTCATTGGCGCGCAGTATTCTATTGCGGGTAGCTCTTGTCAGTTCAAGTTGTCTGCGGATCGACTTGCTTCCTGCAGATGGTTGAAAATAACCGTTCGAGCTATTGCCGGTAAGCTGCTCTACCCCTCTCTCTCTTCCTCTCGATTCTGACCCTCCTCAGGTCGAACCTTCTCGCCACTCCTGCATCAATATATGGATTTTCTATGGACAAAGCTGCGATCCGAGCGGCTATGCTCAAGCGTCGCAGTACCCTGTTGCCGGACCAGGCAGCACGGCTATCGCACTTTGCCCAGCAGCGATTTTTAGCAACAGAGATGTTTGCGGCAACTCGGAGTCTCGCACTCTATAGCTCTGTACGCAACGAGACTGCAACTGACAAAATCTTTACTATGGCATGCCGCCAGGGGAAACAGGTTTATTATCCCCGGGTCACAGGAGAACATTTACACTTTGTTCAGATCAACAGTCCGGGGCAACTGGTTTTGGGGTCTTTTGGTGTCCTTGAGCCTGCTGCCGATTTAAAAGTTAGCCGACAGGATCCGGAGTTGATTCTGGTTCCCGGGGTTGCTTTTGATTGCCGCGGTCACCGTCTTGGTTACGGCCGGGGCTTTTATGATCGCTATCTTGCTTGTTGCTCTGATCACGTTGTCTGTGTCGGCTTTGCTTATTCATTCCAGTTGTGCGATGCGTTACCTGTTGGCCCCCATGATCAGTCTCTGGATGCCCTGGTTACAGATACACAAATCATCACCTGGCGCAGTACGTTGCCAGGCTTAACATAGCCCTTCAAGGGGGAGGTTCTTTATGCAAACAGAAATAATCACGATTGTGTTGGTCCTGGTAGCTCTGGCTGCCGGGGTTTTTTTGGGCATGTTGCTGCGCCGCAAGCTCTCTGAATCGACGGTTAACGGTGCCAGGGTTGAGGCACAGAAAATTGTCAGCGATGCTGTCAAAGAAGCGGAAACAATCACCAAAGAAGCTATTATTCAGGCTAAGGATCTGGTGCTGCAGGCCAAGACTGATTGGGAAAAAGAGGCTCGCGAGTTGCGCAAGGAGATTCATGCCAACGAAAACCGGCTGCAGCAGAAGGAAGAAAACCTTGATCGCAAGTTTGATCAGATGGAAAAAAAGAGCGAAGAGTTGGTCGGCAAAGAGAAAGAGTTGCGCCAGTTGGAATCTGAGTTGCAGGCAAAAATGGGAGATACGGAAAAACTGCGGGAGCAGCAGCAGCGGCGGCTCGAGACTATCTCTGGTTTGACCCAGGATGAAGCCAGGCAGCAGTTGATCGATGGCATGTTGAGTGAGGCGCGCCATGATGCTGCCAAAAGTATCAAACGCATCGAAGATGAGGCCCTGGAAACGGCTGACAAGAAAGCCAAAAAAATCATGGCATTGGCGATCCAGCGTTATGCCGGTGATTTTGTTGCCGAGAAAACTGTCAGTGTCGTCCCTTTGCCGTCAGACGAGATGAAGGGGCGGATTATCGGACGTGAGGGACGCAATATCCGCGCGATAGAAGCCGCCACCGGTATCGATCTGATTATCGATGATACCCCTGAAGCGGTTGTGATTTCCGGCTTCAATCCGGTGCGGCGTGAGGTAGCCCGTATTGCCCTGGAGCGTTTGATCGCTGATGGTCGGATTCATCCGGCAAGAATTGAGGAGTTGGTCGAGAAGGCGCGCGAGGAAGTTGACGAGGAAATCCGTCAGGCCGGCGAACAGGCCACTTTTGATGTTGGTGTGCACGGGATTCACCCCGAAATTGTCAAACTGTTGGGAATGCTCAAGTACCGCACCTCTTACGGCCAGAATATTCTCGTTCATTCCATTGAAATGGCATTTCTCTGCGGCATGATGGCCGCTGAACTGGGTCTGAATGTCAAGGAAGCCAAGCGTGCCGCGCTACTGCATGATATTGGTAAAGCAGTCAGTCATGAGCTGGAAGGCTCCCATGCGGTTAACGGTGGTGAGTTGGCGCGCAAATATGGAGAGTCCCCGGCTATTGTCCATGCCATCATGGCTCACCACGAGGACGAAAAACCCGATTCGGTTCTAGCCATTCTGGTGCAGGCCGCTGACGCTCTTTCCGGTGCCCGCCCGGGGGCTCGCCGCGAGACGCTGGAAACCTACGTCAAGCGCTTGCGTGATCTGGAGCAGATTGGTACGTCCTTTTCTGGTGTAACGGGTTGTTTTGCCATTCAGGCTGGTCGTGAAATCCGCGTTATGGTGGCCAGCGATGAAGTGTCTGACGACTATTCTCACATTCTGGCCAAAGACATTGCGGCCAAGATTGAGCAGGAGATGACCTACCCGGGGCAGATTCGCGTCAACGTAATTCGTGAGACCCGGGCCGTTGAATACGCGAAGTAGTTTCTGTCTGGTAACGGTCCTTTTTTGCCGTGGCGCTGTATTCTGCCATCGGTCGTTTTGCTTGGGTTTGGATTCGGAGTTATTACATTGAAATTACTGTTTGTCGGTGACATTATCGGGCGCGCAGGAAGAAAGGCGCTGACTGACCACCTGAAGGGGTTGGTCAATCAGTATCAGATTGATCTGGTAATTGCCAATGGGGAGAATGCCGCCGCCGGCTACGGGCTGACCGGACCGATTCTCAAGGAACTTTTTGCCAGCGGGATTGATGTGGTTACCAGCGGCAACCATATCTGGGACAAGAAGGAGATCATCCCGATTCTTGATCGGGAACATCGCCTGTTGCGCCCCGCCAATTATCCGCCCGGCTTGCCGGGCAGGGGGGTCGGGGTGTATGAGACAGCCAGTGGCGTCAGGGTTGGTATCTGCAACCTGGAGGGGCGGGTTTTTATGAAAAACCTCGACTGTCCATTTCGCACCGCTGATCTGCTCATCGAGGAACTGCGCCAGGCCACCTCGATTATCCTCGTTGATTTTCACGCCGAAGCAACCAGCGAAAAACAGGCGCTGGGCTATTATCTCGATGGTCGGGTCAGCGCTGTTGTTGGTACCCACACCCATGTGCAGACCGCGGATGAGCGCATTTTTCCCGGCGGTACCGGCTATTTGACCGATGTTGGCATGTCAGGCAGCCGCGATGCTGTTATCGGCAACGAAAAAGATGCGGCGCTCGAGCGCTTTCTGTCGCAGATGCCGGTGCGCCTCGAGGTTGCTAAAAAAGATCCGCAGCTGTCAGCGGTTGTGCTGACGATCGACGAGGATAGCGGCCATTGTACCGGGATTGAGCGTATCCAGGCGCGATTCTGATCGGCCAGGCGATGTTTCCCCGCCGGCATTAGCCCGGAAGGTAAGTCTCTACACAGGGAAAGCAGGGTAGCCATGATCAAAAATTTTGTTGAAGAACTACAATGGCGCGGCATGATTCACGATATCACGCCCGGGACCGAAGAGCAGCTTCAGAAGGAGATGACCACAGCCTATGTCGGCATTGATCCGACCGCGGACTCTCTCCACATCGGCCATCTGGTCAGCGTCATGATGCTCAAGCATTTTCAACGTGCCGGCCACAAACCGATTGTTCTGGTTGGTGGGGCAACCGGTATGATCGGTGATCCGTCGATGAAATCAGCTGAACGCAATCTGCTTGATGAGCAGACCCTTGAGCACAATGTTGTTTGTCTTAAGGGACAACTCTCGAAGTTTCTGGATTTTGAGTCCGATCACCCCAATGCTGCCGAAATGGTCAATAATTATGATTGGATGAAGAATTTCGGTTTCCTTGAGTTTATCCGTGATATTGGCAAGCATATCACCGTCAATTACATGATGGCCAAGGACAGCGTCAAGAGGCGCTTGAGCGAGGATGCCAAAACCGGACTCTCTTTTACTGAATTCACCTATCAGCTGGTGCAAGCCACCGATTTTTTGCACCTGTATCGTGAAAAGAATTGTCGATTGCAGATGGGCGGCTCAGATCAGTGGGGGAACATTACCACCGGAACGGAGCTTATCCGTCGTAAAGCCGGCGGGGAGGCATTTGCCCTGACCTGCCCGTTGATTACCAAGGCGGACGGCGGTAAGTTCGGCAAAACCGAAAGTGGCAATGTCTGGCTCGATGCAAAATTGACCACGCCCTACACGTTCTGTCAGTTCTGGCTCAATGTTTCGGACGCAGATGCTGAAAAGTACATCAAGATCTTCACCCTTCTCAGCAAAGATGAAGTTGCCGAGCTGGTGAAAGAGCAGGTTGCTACCCCACATCTGCGACCACTGCAGAAGCGTCTGGCGCAAGAGGTGACCTGTATGGTCCATGGGGCTGAAGAATATGACAAGGCGCTGGAGGCTGCGCAGATTCTCTTTGGCCATGCCACGACGGACAGTCTGGCCAGGCTGGACAAGGAGACCTTTCTGTCGGTTTTTGAGGGCGTACCAACCTTCCCGGTGGAGCGCACCCTTCTCGACGCCGGAGTCCCGATTGTCGAGCTGCTGGCAACCCACACCTCGGCCTTTCCTTCCAAGGGTGACCTGCGTCGAACAATCCAGGGGAATGGACTCAGTCTGAATAAGGCCAAGCTGGCCGATCAGGACTACCTGGTGACGGCAGCTGATCTGGTCGGAGGTTCATACCTTCTCGTCCAGAAGGGGAAGAAAAATTACACAATCATTGAAGCTCTTTAGCGCCAGTGATTTTTCTGTTGGCGAAAAGGGCGCTAGATCAGCACCTTGCCGACGGCGAAATTTTTTTCAAAAAAAGGGTTGACGCTTAAGAAGCCTTTGGTTATAACTGCCCTCCGTTGCCCAGCAAAACCGGGCGGCGGCGATAAAAAAATAAACGATTTCAGCAAAATAAATATTGACAAGTTTGGGTGGTTTGGTTAGAGTCCTTGCTTGTCGCTTCGTTTCGGCGAGGCAATCACCAGGTCTTTGAAAACTAAATAGCAGATGTTTGACAGAGCTTGTAA
>NZ_JCBCBS010000004.1:0-2987 GCF_059864205.1 Pelovirga sp. | reverse complement strand
TCCTTTATTTCAATCACGCTGGCATCGTGCATTTCGGCGGCGATTGCCCTCATCGCGTCCGTCCACGTTTGCGGGAACCATTCCGCCATACGGTGGGGGAAGTGTTTCTCAATAATTGCCGAGAATGTCTCAAAATCAATGACCAACTTTCGGCGCGTCCATGTTCCCTCCTCCCACTGTGCCACGCTGGAAATGTGCACCGCGTCAGTGTGCTTTCCCCTTGTGGCGGAGATAAGGCCGGGAGTGCCGCAAATGATCACCGTTCCCAACTCACCTTCCACCTTGGCGATAACATCACGGTTTTGTAATTCCAGCATGGCCCCGGAAAAATTATACCCGGCCAGGTAGTGGGGCGGGGCTTCCTGCCAACCATCTGAGCGCTTTATGCTGATGTGCATGGTCATACCCATGATGGTATATCTCCGTCGTCTTTCATTATTGGTTCATTCTCTCCAATAAATCGCACCCTCGATCCTACCCAAACCGCCTTGACTGACACGTTGCGCTCCCCTTGTCTCTGTTTTCCTATCACGATTTCTGCCACGCTTTGGTGGAGCTGTGTGCTGTGGCTTCCGTCCTCAATCTTCTGTTGACATTTTTCGCAGTTGGCATGCTCGCGGTAAGGGAATAGAATGACATCGGCGTTGTTCTCAATCATCCCAGACCCTCTAAGGTCAGTCATGCGCGGCTTTCGGTTCGCTTTGTCGGATTCACGGTTTAGCTGTGATAGACAGAGAATGCAGATGTTCAGCTCTTTGGCAAGATGCTTTAAACCTGTGGTGATAATGTCCAGTTCCTTGTTTTCTTTGTCCTTGTCATATTTCATCAGTTGGAGGTAGTCGATCAAGACTAAATCTATTCCGGCCTTTGCCGCCGTCTTCACCTTGCGTGTGAGTTCTGACAGGCTGATCCCGGCTGGGTCATCCATGAGAATGTTCCATTTCGACATTTCAATAATCGAGTTATGGAGTTTTTTATATTGCCCGTAGTCAAGGCGGCTGGCGCGGATCGCCCCCATCGGGACAGATGAATGAGAAGCAACTGAACGGCGGAGAAGTTGGTCAATGGTCATTTCACAAGAGAAGCACAGAGCTTTAAACCCCTTGGTTGCGGCACTCTCCATTGCTCCCATCGCAAAGGCTGTTTTCCCCATCGACGATGGAGCGGCGACGATTACCAAATCGCCTTTGTGCATCCCTTCAGTCACCGCATCGAGTTCAGCTATCCCATAGGTCATCCCCATGATCCCCTCTTGCGCCCGCTGTAATTCCATCGTTTCAACAAGTTTCCTCAAACCTTCTTTTATATGGATCGGAGCGGTCTTGTCTTTGTTCGTGAATGAGTTATTAAAACGCTCAATAAGAGAAAATGATTCTTCTGGATTCGTTGTCTTGCTCAACTTTTGACCTAGATATCGGATCTTTCGGATAGCTCCCTCTTTTTCGAGATTGGCAATATGTTGCGGAAGATATATTGCTGAAAATTCGCACTCAATCCACTCGTTGACTTTTTCGGTAGGCAATCCTATTGCGGCGGCAGCTGAAACAGGGTCGGCTCCCCCATGTTCGACAAGGTAAACAAAAGCTTTCCTGTAATATCCGGTGAACCATTCCTCACATACAGCTTCATCGACTTCAGCAATCCGTTCAGGGTAGAGGAGTAGTAGTCCAATAATAGCCGCCTGTGTCTGATCGATTTTTTCACTCATATCTCGCGGCCTGTTCCTCGTAGCGTCTCAGGGTTTCTAGTGTGCGGCGTTCGGCTTCGTTCTTTGGGATGTAGACGCTACCAACTGGGGCGGGGGGCGCTTCTACAATTTTGTGCCGTTCCTGTATTCCGCTGAAATCGCGCTTTATCCAGTTGACGATTGCCGATTGCCAAGATGCCATTTTCTGGCCTCCCTTCAATTTCCATCCGGTAGATTGGAAGTGGTGATAAAAGGCTTCTGACTCATCGGCGGCATTTAGGTGTAAAAAATGATTCCTTGCCTCTTCAATCGTTGGTGGTGTGAATCGACCCGCTTTAGATTCTTTCTTTCCATTCTTTAATTCTTTAACTTCTTGTATAGTGTTCATTTGTTGTTCATTTGTTGTTCGTTTGTTGTTCGTTTGTTGTTCACTTTCCTGATACATTGACCAGTTACATATTGTTATTATTGAGTATTTGCTGTTCGTTTGTTGTTCGATCTGCTGTTCACTTTTTAGTAGTTCAAGGATTCGATAGACTTTTGACTCATTTATGCCCGTAGCTTCTGATAGTTTCTTCCTGCCAGTGACAAGCTGACCAGGCAGGAGATTAATCACGGTTGTTTTGTAGGCCGTTTTTCTCTCAGATCTTGATGCTTTAATAAGTAAATAAATAAAAAGGTGAACGGCTTCGGAGTTCATAAAAATTGGAGAATCTTCAAGTTTTCTCCACAATTTAATATAGCCACTTTTCATATATAAAATCTCCAATATTGCATAAACACTGGCAACAAAAAACCCCAAACCGTGACGGGGAAGCGTCACTAATTCGGGGCTTTTGCACTACTACTAAAATTGTACTCAGACCGGCTCTTCCCAGCAAGTCAGCGCTTCAATTTGAACCAAACTTTAAATCGTAACATCGACCATTACATTGTAAAGTGTGCCGCTGTTATTTCCCTCTAATCTACACCTATGCTTTCACTGTGTCAATAATTTTATTTACTACGATATGAAACTTTAAGGGGATACTGGAAATAGGCAAAATTTTTTTATGGTATATTCCCGATTACGCTCGCAGCCCAAATAAGATATTCTACGGCCTCCTCTTTGTCGCGCCAGCGCCGTTCATTGAGGGAAAAAAGGATATATTGCCGATCATGTTGTACCTCTTGGGTAATCTCTATCGACTGATAGCTCTCTGGCGTTGTTCCGCGTGTTGCGGTGTATCGTCTCTCCGTGAGCTCTAACATTCTGCCTCCCGTAGCATCTTGCGGCAAATCGCCGCGAATTGGTTAATTT
>NZ_JCBCBS010000234.1:0-24796 GCF_059864205.1 Pelovirga sp. | reverse complement strand
CGCGACCCCCTGACCGGCCTGCCACTGTGGCCGACTGCGAAGATGGGGCCATTAGCGCTGGGCGACGCCATTCCGCCCCTGGCGCTGCTGATGATCGGTCTTGATGGCTATGCCCAGCTGCTGGCTGAGCAGGGTGAGGAGCGGGCAAGTCAGCTGGTGGCGCAGAGCGCCCGGATTGTGGCGCAGAATCAACCGGCTGGTGCCCGCTTGCACCGTTATCTGTGCAGCAGATTCATTGTCTTGTTGCCAGAGACCGATCAGACCGGGGCGCTGGCTGTGGCGGAAGCGATCCGTGCCGCCCTGGCTGCGGAGGCGTTCGATAGCGGGACGACCCAGGTCAACCCGACCGTCAGTATCGGGGTAACAACCCTCACAACCGATGAAGTCGATCCCGTGGCGGCGCTGAAACGGGCGGCAAGCGCCCTGACCACGGCGACCGGTCGCGGTGGCGACCAGGTGTGCTGGCTGGCCGCACGTGAAGCCTGGCTGGAGCAAAGAGCATGATAAAGCATGCGCGCCGCCATCTGCCGACGCTGCGATCGACCTTGCTGCTGGCCCTGCTGCTGACCTGTGCCGTGCTGAGCGCGACGGCTCGACCGCTGGCGGCAGAGCAAACCCTGCGTGTCGGGCTGGTGGCGGAGCAGGACATCTTCACCCAGAAAAAGCGCTACGCCCCTCTGTTTGAGTACCTTGGTCAGCAGCTGGGACTGACCTTCGAGCTGCGGGTCCTGACGCGGCATGGTATGGTGCCGGAACTTTTTGCCCGGCGGGAACTGGACGCCGGATTTTTCGGCGGTCTCACTGCGGTCAGGGCGATGGAAACAACGGGAATGCAGCCCCTGGTGCGCCCCCACTATACTGAAGGTCTGGCGAGCGATTACGCCATTGTTTTTGTCCGCCGTCACAGCGGCATCCGCTCGGCTGCGGACATGCGCAACAAACGTCTGGTTCTTGTCGATCAGGATTCCGCCGCCGGCTACCTGCTGCCGCTGCGCTATTTTAAAGAGATCGGGATTGATGATTACCGCACCTGGTTCGCCCAGTCCTATTTTGCCGGCACCTACGAAGACACCATTTTCGAGGTGATCAAGGGGCATGCCGATGTCGGTGCCACCAGGAGTTCGATGTTTTACCGGATGACCGGCGCCAACCCGGAGATTCTTGAGCAGCTGGTGATCCTCGCTTCATCGCTCCATATTCCGGCCATGACCTTCGGTGTCAGGCCTGACCTGGCGGTTGACCTCACTACCCGCCTGCAGGAGGAGCTGCTGCATATGCACCAGAACGCCGCCGGTCGCCTGGTGCTGGAAACCCTCGGTGTGCAGCGCTTTCTGGCAACCACCCGGGAGGATTTCAGTGCCCTCAAGCATTACCTCGAGGAGCCGATTGGCGCTGAAGCCAAGGATCCCGATACCCATGACTAACCTGCCCTTTTTCACCCACAGCGGGGGATGCCGATGAAAGTGCGGATCCTGATTGGCCTGACGGTGATGCTCTGCTGCTTTTTTATCGGCGGTCTGTATATCTACCGGTCGGTAGCGGGACTGGCAATGCAGCTCGACGAGCTGGCAACATTCCACCAGGTCGAGGTGCTGCGCGAAAAGCTGGAAAACCGCATCCGCACGATCCAGTCGGACCTCAATCTGCCCAACCTTGCCCGCTCGGTATCCTTCGACAGATTGATCGCCGACGCTGAGGAGCTGGGCAGCGCCGCCGGCGGCTGTCGCGCCTGCCATCATAACGATATGATCAACGGCTACCTTGATCAGATCGACCGGCAAACCCAGCTTTACCTGAAAAACATCAGCCGTAACCTGACCATGCAGGCCGATGCGCTGCGCCTGGGACAGCTGCGTGATGAAACCCGCCGCCAGGGGGAGGCACTGCTCCAGCTGACGATTCAACTGACCGGGCTGTCATCCATGAATGTCGACGCGCGGGCACAGCTGGTGCGCCAATCCGCCGAACACACCAAGCAGGTGATTGGCGTACTGCTGATTGTCGGCCCACTCGGTGTGTTGGGGCTGTCCGGATTTTTCATGCAGCGCTTCAGGGGGGCCCTGCTGTCCCTGACCAGGGGGGCCAATGAACTGGAACGCGGCAATCTGGACTACCGTATCCGCGAGCCGCTCAAGGACGAGTTCCGGCGGCTGGCGGAGAGTTTCAACGCGATGGCGACAACCCTGAACCGGGAAAAGCAGTACACCGAGTCGATGCAGAAGCTCTACCGAACCCTGTTTGAAAGCGCCCAGGAAGCCATCTGCATCATCGAGACCAGCCCGGAAGAACGGGGCCGAATCCTGGCGATGAACCCGGCGGCGGCCAAACTGTACGGCTACAAAGCGGAAGAACTGAAACAGCTGTACTGTTTCGACCTCGCCCCGGCAGGTGAGGCGGCTGAGTTCAATCAGCACCTGGAAACGATGCAAAAGGGCCCCTGGCTGCTCACCACCGTCACCAGAAAACGCAAGGATGGCAGTACCTTTCCGGCGGAAATCAACGCCGGTCCGATGGAGATTGACGGCCATTCCTATATTCTGCTGTTCACCCGCGACATTACCGAACGGGAGCAAAGCCAGAAAGAACTGCTGCATGCCAACCAGTTGGCGGTTGCCGGCAGAATGGCCGTGGGTCTGGCCCACGAAATTAAAAACCCGCTGGCCGGGATCAAAGCGACGGTGGAGGTATTATCCGCCGATCTCGCCCTGGAGCCCGATGATCGTACTCTGTTCAACCGGATGATCGCCGAAGTCGAACGGATGGAGCGCCTGCTGAAAAATCTGCTCAGGTTTGCGCGCCCGCCCCAGCCGCAGTTCGAACTGATCGAAATCGCCCCGCTGCTTGACCACACCTTGAAAACCCTCGAGGTGACCGGGCTCAAGACCGCGCAGCACCAGATTCTGCTGCGTTGCGAAGTCGACGCGCTGCCGGCCCGGATCAGGGCCGACCTGTCCCAGATCCAGCAGGTACTGCTGAATCTTTATCTGAATGCGATCGAGGCTTTTGTCGAGGATGGTGAAATTACCACCCGTATCCAGGTCAATAACGCAACAGACCGGGTTATTATCGAAATTGAAGACAATGGTCCGGGCATATCCGCCGGTGTCCTTGAAAATATCTTCACCCCCTTCTTCACTACCAAAGCCCGGGGCACCGGACTGGGGTTGTCGATCTGCCAGCGGCTGATCGAACAACATAAGGGTACCATTGATGTTGAGAGCGAACCGGGGCGCGGCACCCGCTTTATTATCTCGCTGCCGCTGATGCCGCAAGAGGATCAACAAGGAGAACAGCATGATTAAAAAAGGGCGCATCCTGATGGTGGATGATGATGAGCTGATCATTTCCATGCTCGCCCGCGCACTCACCAAGGATGGCTATATCACCGAGATTCTGCACTCTTCAAAAGGGGCGATCGAAAAGATCATGAGCTGGCAGCCGGACCTGGTGCTGCTCGATGTCAATCTACGCGAAGAGATCAACGGCCTCGACCTGCTGCGCATGCTGCAGGAGGAGGGTGCCCGCTTCCCGGTAGTCATGCTGACCAGCGACGATTCGAGTGAATCGGCCATCAAGGCCCTGCGTTACGGCGCTTCCGACTACCAGAACAAGCCGTTCAATGTCGAAGAAATCAAGATTGTCATAGCCCAGCTGCTGGCCAATGCGCGCCTGCGCGACGAGATCGACTATCTCAAAAAGGCCTCGTCAACCAATCTGGAAAAGTTGCTCGTAGGTGAATCGGCAGTGGTCCAGAAACTGGTGAATGATGCCCGCAAAATTGCGCGGGCGGGGGTGACCTCGGTATTGATTACCGGAAAATCCGGGACCGGCAAGGAGGTTCTGGCGCGCCGGATTCATCATTGGCGTTTTGAAGACCGGGGCGATACGGACAACTACCCCTATATCGCCATCAACTGTGCGGCCCTGCCGGAAAACCTGATTGAGGGGGAACTGTTCGGTCATGTCAAGGGCGCCTTTACCGATGCTAAAACGGACAAAAAGGGGGTTTTTGAGCTGGCTGACGGCGGCACCCTGCTGCTGGATGAAATCGGCGATATGCGCCTTGATCTGCAGGGGAAACTGCTGCGGGTGTTGGAGGAACGCACGGTGCGCCGGATCGGCGGCAAGGTCGATCTGCCCATCAATGTCAACGTCATTGCCTGTACCAATCGGGATCTGAAAAAGCAGCTGGAGGAGGGCAGCTTTCGTGAGGATCTCTACTACCGCCTCAACTCCTTTGCCATTGACCTCCCGCCGCTGAAGGATCGCGGCAACGATGTCCTGTTGCTGACCAGGCATTTTCTCGAGAGCTTCGCCCTCAAATACAACAAACAGCCGATCACCAGCATCAGTACGGATGCGCAGAAGTTGCTCGCCGCCTACGACTGGCCGGGCAATATCCGCGAGTTGCGCAACATCATTGAACGTTGCGTGGTCATGGAAGAGACCGACGAATTGAGTGTCAACCATCTGCCCCTGATCGTCAGCGGCCAGACCGGCAACACCACGGAACGGCGCAAGAATTTCCACGTTGTCCTGCCCGAGGGGGGTGTCTCCCTGGAAAAAGTTGAGCGCGAGCTGTTGCACCAGGCGCTGGAACGATCCGCCGGCAACATGACCAAAGCGGCAAAACTGCTCAACATTACCTACGACGCATTTCGCTATCAGGCCAAAAAATACGACCTGAGCTGATGGCTTACGGCGATTTTTTTTGACAACGCTGCTGACTGATCTAAGCTTTGGGGGAATGGCAAGGTTTGATGAAGGCAGAATTTAGAATTTAGAATTTAGAATTCAGAATTAAGATTAAGATTAAGAGGATAACCAGAGGCGGTGAGCGGTGAGCGGTGAGCGGTGAGCGGTGAGCGGTGAGCGGTGAGCGGTGAGCGGTGAGCAGGTGTTATCCGGGTTGCTTTTGTTTTACCCAAGAAAAGGTTTTCTCTGCGGCTCTCCAGCTCTGCGGCTCTGCGTTAAATCTTTTTTTTAGCTTTGCAGCTTGTGCGTTAAGTCTTTTTTAGCTTTGCGGCTTGTGCGTTGAATCTTTTTTTTAACTCGACGGCTTGTGCGTTGAATTTTTTGTTGAAGGAGGGTCTGCCATGAAGTTTTTTATTCTGTGTCTGCTGCTCAGCCTGCCCCTGCTGTTCAGTGCCTGTGCACCGGGCCAGGTAACAACCGCACCGCCTGCCCCGCCGGCACCACCGGTGCAGACCGCGCCGCCACCTGCTGTGGTCAAACAACCGCCTGTCGCGGTGGTGGCCACAGTGCAACCAACCCCGAGTCCGACCCTGACTACAGCGGGCACCGCTGCCGACAGCATCAGTGAAAAACGTCTGGAAAAGGCGCAGGAGCAAAAGACCCTGCTGCAGGTCATCAGGGAAGCCGGGATGCCGGATGACAATCTGACCCCGGGCAGAAAGGAACAGATTGCCGTTTATCAGCGCGCGGGCAAATACCAGTTTTATCATTTCCGTGATTCACGTCTGATCGCCAGCGGGGAGTATCCCCGTTCGCTGATCGAACAGATGCAACAGCGCGGCACCTACCCCCAGGAAGTGATTCGTGACTTTAACCGCCTGCAGCAGTAAAACCCCGGGTATCTGGAGCAAAACCCGGGGGCGACAGATGCTGCCCTCAGCGCCGGCTATGCCACTGAAGCAGCTTGACCAGATAGCGAGACTTCATCTGCTCACTCGCCAGTGCCCGCTTGACCGGTGAGAGGTTCAAAACGGCACCCAAAAGGGCGGCCAGGGCGCGATGACTGAAAAGCACCTGATTGTCAAAAATCAAATGTTGCAACTTGCCCCGCTCGATAGCCATCACCACAATCCGATGCACGTTGTCAACCGGGGTAAACACGCGCCTGGCTCGGGGCATCAAAGACAAACTGCGCGGCCCGCAGACGCGCACACAGACTCCGCACCCCAGGCAGATATCGGCAGTGACGCGGGCGCTGTTGCGTTTGGGCTGGTGGGGATCGTTGGCCGACACCAGACCGATGGCTTCGACCGGACAGAGCTGAATACATTTGGCACAGCCGGTGCAGCTTTCCGTTGTCACCCGCGCGACAAAGTTGGAGGTATGAACCGGCTGGAGTATACCGTATTTGCGGGCGGCAATCATCGCTTCACAACAGCAGCCGCAGCAATTGCAAATAAAATTCACCCGGTTCTGGACATTTTCTCCGAACTGGACCAGGTTGTGCTCATAGGCCTGATCGAGCAGGTCCAGACATTCGGCGACATCAATCGCCCGGGCATGTCCACTGCGGGTCAGGGATTCGGCACTGCTGTTGAAGGTCATGCAGATATCTAACGGCGCGCTGCAGTTTTTCCCCAGGTGTTCCATCTTGTGGCGGCAGTAGCACAGACCGACACCGATATGACGGGCCGATTTGATGACCTCTGAAGCGCGCTCATAATCGAGCACCTGCAGGGCATGATCAGCGCTGACATCAGCAATAACCGCCTCATTGACAAAAACCCGGCCTAACTGGGTCTGACCATCGACAAAGAGATTTTTGATAAAATCTTCCTCGACATTGAGGTACTGATAAAACAGCTCAGCCAGCACCTGCTGATCGACATCGCCGCGCAGCCGCATCAGGGAAAATTCAAAAAAACCGGCCATCGGCGGCGGCAATACGTAAATCGGCTCCCCACCTTCTTCAATATCCACCAGGATGGCGCGATCAGCCAGCTCATCAAGGATGTTGCGGCTGTCCACTGCGCTTAGCTTCCAGCGCCGGGCAGCCTCGGCTGCCCTGAACGGCTTGATGGGGAGCTGGGCGATCAACCCGGCTTCTTTCTCAGTGACCAGTATTTTGAGAATTTCATAAAGAGTTTTCGAGGGCGGCGCGCCCTGGGGAAAACGATTGAGTCGCTCGACAAGTCCTTCGTAGGCGGAAGATTTCAGCGTGCGATGAGCCATGATGCCCCCTTTTCGAAGGTAAGACAGGGTCTGCCCGGGCCGGCCAATCTGCCCCGGACGGACGGCAATCCGTTCAACAGCTTGACCATGGGGCGATAATATTGATCGACTTAAAGCTTTCGGTTGGGAAACGGTATCATGTTCATCCTAGCACAACTTTTTTGCTCTTCCAACGGGGACAGGGCGCAACACCATCGCGCGAGCAGACGTATTCTTCTATCTGCCTTATGGCTTTGCGGCGCCCTGCTGGTGCGTGTCGTTGCCGGGTCGGTTCACCCTGACCGGTACTGAATATCCAGTGCGACAGGTCAGCGCTGCTATCCAGCTCACGGCTGATACTCCGGTGAGTAAATAACCTGTCATCGGCGAATCCTTTAGTCGGGAATCCATTCTTTAACAGCCTGAAATTTAAATGGATTCCCGCTTTCGCGGGAATGACGATGTGAGTTCAACGTTGACCTGTTTTGTCGCCGAAGCAATAATACCATTACTTCAACAACCGCAATCATTGGACCGCCCAATCGGCCGGGTTTTAACGACGCCCTCAAAAGGGCAGCCGGGGCGTTGTTACAACGACCATCCTGATTGCTACTTGAGTTGCCTGACCGCAGGGGAAACCGCCGAATTCCCTACGGGTTTTTTGACGAAAAAAAGCTGCCGGCCGGCCATTCAGGACAATATAAATTGGTCCGACCAATTTGTTGTTTTATGGTTGACTTTTGATTTAAGCTCCGCTAGAAACTTGGTGCCTGCATCGATCTTTAGTCGAATTAAAATTCGACATCTCTTTTTTTTAGTCTTCAACCCGTCCTGGTCGGCGAAGGATGTTCCCTATGCCCGAAAGTCAACTGCTTGACTACATGTACGTGTTCTTTTTCCTGATTGGCGGAATTGCGATTGCTGTTGGTCCTTTGATCGCCGCCAATCTGGTCAATCCAACCTCGATTCTTAAAACCACCCTTGATCCTTATGAATGTGGCATGGACATCTTCGGCGCTGCCCAGGATATCCGCTTTCATGTCAGCTACTATCTCTATGCGTTGATATTTGTCGCCTTTGCCGTCGACATCCTGTTTCTGTTCCCGGTGGCAACGGCGTACCATCTGGTGTCCGCTGCCCACGGACTGATCGTGCTGTTTATTTTCGTGTTTGTTCTGTCCCTGACGGTTGTTTATCCGTGGGCTAAAGGAGTTTTTACATGGCCGAAGAGAAGAAAAGTCTCCTGAGGGTCCACACCCAGACCGAAGAAGCACGCCGGCGCGAGCTTGACGGTCACCCGCCGGCGGAACTCGACTCCGTTGTGCACCTGGCCCAGGTGGAAAAGGTTCTTAATTTCTGCCGCGCCAACTCACTCTGGCCGATGACCTTCGGCCTGTCCTGCTGCGCTATTGAAATGATGGTCGCCGGGATGGCGCGCTTTGACCTGGCGCGCTTTGGTGCCGAAGTGTTTCGTCCTTCACCGCGCCACTGTGACCTGATGATCGTCGCCGGCACGGTTAATAAAAAAATGGCCCCCGGTGTGCTGACCCTCTACGAGCAGATGGCGGCACCCCGCTATGTCATTGCCCTGGGTAACTGCGCCACCTCAGGCGGCCCGTTCGCGGTGGAAGAAAACTACAATGTCATCGAAGGGATTGATCGCATCATTCCGGTTGATGTCTATGTGCCGGGTTGCCCGCCACGGCCGGAAGCACTGTTCGAGGCCATTTTCAAGTTGCAGGAAAAAATTTCCGGCAAACGCTTCCCGATTCCTATGAACAAGATGCCCGAAGGAGTCTGACCCATGGAATCTAAAGATTCCGTAATTGCTGCGTTCAAACAGGTCCCGATCAAGGTTCAGGAAGTTGACTTTGCGCAGCGCGGCTATCATCTCGAGATCATGCTGGAACCGGGGCAACTGCGGGACTTTGCGCAGCTGCTGCGCACCGGCAATTTCTACCTGAGCTTTATTTCCGGCCTGCATCTTGCTACCGGGATCGACGTCAGTTATCAGTTTGCCAATTACGCTTTCCCCTGTCGCCTGCTCGCCCACGTCAGCGTTGACGCCGACAACAGTCTGCCGACCATCGCCGACATTTTTCATGGCGCCAACTGGCATGAGCGCGAAACCAAAGACTTTTATGGGGTTATCTTTCGCGATCATCCCAACCTCAAACCGTTGCTGCTGGCTGAAGACATGGAAGATCTCAAACCGCTGCTCAAAAAAGAACCGGCCCTGAAAGACCGTGCTGCCATCACCCGCGTCGAGAAGATCGCTGCGGACAAGCCTGCCCCTGCGGTTAAAAAGGAGGAGGCGTGATGACCACCATAGCTGAACAAGGTGAGCACCGCTATGTGCTCAACATGGGGCCGCAGCACCCCAGTACCCACGGCGTGTTGCGGGTGATCCTGGAAATGGAAGGCGAGTACGTCATGGATCCGCAACCGGTCCTCGGCTACGGCCACCGGATGCATGAAAAAATGGCGGAATCCCGCCCCTGGCCCAACTTCCTCCCCAATGCCGCGCGCATGGATTACCTCTCCGCGCTGATCTACAACCACGGTTATGTCGGCGTCGTCGAGCGTCTGGCCGGTATCGAGGCCACCCCACGGGCCGAGTACATCCGCGTCATCACCTCGGAACTTAATCGCCTGCAGAGCCATCTGCTGTGGCTCGGCGTGCTGGTTCTCGATCTCGGCGCCTTTACCCCGATCATGTACACCTTTGAAGATCGCGAGAAGATTCTTGATATCCTTGAGGATGTCACCGGCTCACGACTGACCTACTGCTATATGCGGGTTGGCGGGGTGGTACGCGACATTGATGACAAATTTGTCGAAGGTACCCGTGAGTTCATCAAGTGGCAGCGTTCGCGCATGCCGATGTACGACAAACTGGTCACCGGTAACATTATCTTCCGCAAGCGGATTGAGAAAATCGGCGAATTCAGCCCGGACCTGGCCCGCCGTTACGGGCTGACCGGCCCGGTACTGCGCGGCACCGGTATCCCTTACGATATCCGCCGGGCGGAGCCCTATTCGGTCTATCCGGAATTTGATTTTGAGATCCCGACCGAAACCACCGGCGACTGCATGGCAGCCTACCTGGTCCGCGTGCGCGAGATTGAGCAGAGCCTGCGCATCCTTGAGCAGGCCCTCGACAAACTTCCCGACGGCCCCGCGATGGCCAAGGTGCCGAAAAAGCTAAAACTACCTGCGGGGGACGCCTGTTACGCGGTCGAATCCCCCCGCGGCGAGCTGGTCTATCACCTGACCGGCGATGGCAGTGACACCCCGTACCGGATGAAAATTCGCGTTCCGTCCTTTTCCAATCTGAGCCTTCTGCCCGAACTCTGTCGTGGAATGCTCCTGTCCGATCTCTGTGCCTGCATGGGTAGTCTGGATCTGGTCATCCCGGAGATCGATCGATGAGCCCTGAAATGCCTACTGGATTTTTCCCACCGGAATTATTACGCATTCTGTTCACCGTGATCTGCGCCATTGTGATTGTCTTCGGCAATGCCGTCGTCATGGGCTACCTGGAGCGTAAGCTTGCCGGGCGCTTTCAACGCCGCCCCGGACCGATGGAGGTTGGCTGGCACGGGATCCTGCAGCTGGCCGTTGATGGCGTCAAACTGGTCGGCAAGCAATTGATGGTGCCCAAACAGACGGACAAGGTTCTTTATCGTCTCGCGCCAATCATTTCTTTTGCCCCGGCGATCATGCCGATGGTGGTCATCCCCTTTGCTCCCAACCTTCAGGGGCGTGATTTTGATATCGGTCTGATCTTCATTCTGGCCGTGGTCGCCATCAACGTTCTGGCGATCCTGATTGCCGGCTGGAGTTCCAACAACAAATATTCCCTGTTAGGCGCCATGCGTTCCGTCGCCCAGAATGTGGCCTATGAAATCCCCATGCTGCTGACCCTGCTGTCGGTTATTCTGGTGACCAATACCTTCAGTCTGCGCGGGATTGTCGAGGCGCAGAGCGGCGGCGCCTGGTTTATCTTCTTCATGCCGGTCGCCTTTCTGATCTTCTTTGCTGCGACCCTGGCCGAAACCAACCGGGCCCCCTTTGACCTGCCGGAAGCCGAGAGTGAATTGACCGCCGGTTTCATGACCGAGTTCAGCGGCATGGGGTTCAGTCTCTTTTTCATGGCTGAACACACCTACATGTTCATCGCCTGCTCCCTGACCACGATTCTGTTTTTGGGTGGCTGGAGCGGACCACCCTTGCCCTACGGCGAATACACCTCCGCGCTCTGGTTTTTTGCCAAAGTGTACAGTCTGTTGCTGGTCATGATCTGGATCCGCTGGACCTTCCCGCGGGTACGCTTTGATCAGCTGCTGAATTTCTGCTGGAAGTATCTGGTTCCATTTTCCCTGGTTCACCTGCTGGTGACCGCCGTGGTAGTGAAATTATGAAAGACTATTTCGCCCTGATCTTTAGCGGGGGCAAAAGCCTCATCGTCGGCATGATGATCACCCTGCGCGAGGCTTTCCGTCCGGTCGTTACCGTCCAGTACCCGCGCGAGAAGCTCCCTATCTCACCCAATTTCCGCGGTCATACAATTCTCATCCGTGACAACGAAAAACCGGAGAAACATCGCTGTATCTCCTGCAAGATGTGTGAGCGTGAGTGCCCATCGAACTGTATCGAGCTGGCCGGGGAAAAACGTGAAGGGGTCAAGGGGATGGTATTGATCACATACCGTCTCGATTTCACCAAATGCAGCCTGTGTGGCACTTGTGTGGAAGTCTGCCCAACCGCTGCCCTCGACTTTTCGAAGGTGTATCAGCATGTCGGCTTTGCTCGCGAAGATTTCCATTACGACCTGCTGGCCATGGTGGAGGAGGAGGAAAAATGACCTTGTACCGCTTTCTGGCCGAGGGGATGTTCCTCGGTTTTATCGTCCTGATTGTCTTTGGCGGCATGTTGACCGTCTGGTCGCGCCTGCTGATGCACGCGGTTCTCGGTCTGGCCGTCGTCTTTATCGGTGTTGCCGGGCTGTTTTTCCATCTTGGCTCCCCCTTTATGGCGATGATGCAGGTGCTGATCTACGTTGGTGCGGTCTGCGTCATGCTGGTGTTCGGGATCATGGTCGGTCATTCACCGACCGAGACCGACCAGTTGCGCTGGTCGGGCAACAACTTCCTGCTCGCCTCGGGCACCTGTATCGCCGGTTTTATTCTGTTGAGCGCAACCCTGATCCGCACCCACTGGACAGCAGCAGCCGAGCGGGTCGGCGATTATTCCATGCAGCACCTCGGCCATGCTTTTCTGCATCAGTTTGTGCTGGCCTTTGAACTGATTTCCGTGGTGCTGCTGATTGCTATTCTGGGCGCGATTATCATCGCCCGCCCGCCGCAGGAGACTGATCCCTCATGATGCCCAGTGACCATCTGACAACCTACCTGATGATCGGCGCCTTCATGCTCTTTGTCGGCCTGTTCGGCATGATCCGTCATCGCACCCTGATCGGTATGCTGATCTGTGTCGAGCTGATTCTCGCCGGCGCCGGCGTCAATTTTATGGCCTTTAATTACTTTGTTGCGCCTGATCCTGCCGTGGGGCAGGCGTTTACCCTGTTTATTCTGGGGATTGCCGCTGCTGAAGCGGCTATCGTTATCAGTCTCGTCATCGCCATCCATCGACGCTTCCACAGCGTGGATCCCCAGGCGATTAACGAATTGCGCGGCTAACTTCGAGGACCAGGCACACACATGGAACCAATGATCACCTCCAAAGTCCTGCTGGCGACCCTCATCCCGATGGTGACCGCAGCGCTTGTCATGGCTACCGGGCGCACCCCCAACCTGCGCGAGAGTATTTCGTTTGTCGGGGCGGTGCTGACCTTTATTGCCGTCATGATCCTGGCACCCGGCGTCCTTAGCGGCGGTGCTTACGCTCTGAATCTGATCACCCTCTACCCCGGGATCAGCGTCTCTTTTTACCTTGATCCACTGGGTCTGGTGTTTGCCGGGACCGCCTCCTTTTTGTGGATTCTGGCCTCGATCTACTGTATCGGCTACATGCGCGGCCTCAATGAGCATGCCCAGACAAGGTTTTACGTCTGTTATGCCGTTTCCGTCGGTGCGGCCATGGGCGCGGCTTTTTCCGCCAACCTCTTTACCCTCTATCTGTTTTACGAAATCGTCTCGATCTTCACTTACCCGCTGGTCATGCACCATCAGGACAAGGAAGGCTATGAAGGCGCGCGCAAATACATCATCTATCTGATGTTTACCTCCAAGGCGATGCTGTTGCCGGCGATGGCGATCATCTATGTGCTAACCGGTACCCTCGATTTCAACATGAGCGGCATCAGCGGCGGGATCTTCCCGGCCGAAGCCGACCGGATGATGGTGATTATTGCCTATCTGCTGTGCCTGTTCGGCTTTGCCAAGGCCGGTATCATGCCGCTGCACAACTGGCTGCCCGACGCCATGGTCGCACCGACACCGGTCAGTGCCCTGCTCCATGCGGTGGTCGTGGTCAAGGTCGGGGTCTTCTCCATCTGCCGGGTGATGCTGTCCCTGTTCGGCATTAATCTGCTGGATGTCACCGGCATGGGCATGTTCACCGCCTATGTGGTTTCTTTTACGATCATAACGGCATCGATCATCGCCCTGACCCAGACCAACCTAAAGGCGCGGCTGGCCTATTCAACCGTCAGCCAACTCTCCTATATCGTCCTCGGGGTTGCGATGCTGACCCCCCATGCGGTCACCGGTGGGTTGCTCCATATCGCCAATCATGCCTTTGCCAAGATCACCCTGTTCTTCTGTGCCGGCTGTATCTTTGTCGCCTCCGGCAAAAAAGACATCTCCGAGATGGGTGGTTTGGGCTGGCGCATGCCGGTTACCATGGCCGCCTTTGCCCTGGCTTCTTTAAGTATGATCGGGGTGCCGCCGGTCAGTGGCTTTGTCAGTAAGTGGTATCTGGCCCTGGGCGCGATGGATATCGGCAGCATCTTCCTGCTGGCTGTGCTCTTGATCAGCAGTCTGCTCAACGCCGGCTACTTTGTACCGATAACCTTCAAGGCATTCTTCGGAACGCCCCTGGCGACAGATACCGGAAGCGGCAGTCTGGAACGCCAACCGCTGGTGCTGCTAATGGTTGTGCCCTTGCTGATCACCGGAATCATCTCGGTGCTGATCGGTATCTGGCCTGATCTTTTCTTGAACACGATCAAACTGATGGTGGGCTCATGATCGCACGTTGGATAGATTATCTGCGCGAACGCGCCAATATTGTCCGAGGCTGTTTTTTCGCCTTTCTACTGTTTGCGGTGCTCTTCGATTTTGTCATCGACCGACCGAAACCGCACTTTTTCGGTGATACCATCATCGGCTTCTGGTCGTTGTTTGGCCTGCTCGGCTGCCTGCTGATGATCATTATCTGCAAGGGACTTTCTCACGTCTGGCTGGAGCGTAAGGAGGACCCCTATGATAACTGATCTCTTTATCCATCCGACCAGCTGGTTTATTTTAGGGGCACTGCTCATGCCCTTTGCCAAACGCTTCGGTGTTCAGAAAATCTGGTTGATCATTATTCCCCTGATGGCCATGGCGACCATCTACCGGTTACCCGACAGCTTCGGCATCGTCAACTATCTCGGCTTTGAGCTGCAGTTCGGCCGGGTCGACAAGCTGACCTTCATCTTCCTCCACGTCTTTACCCTGATGGCGCTGATCGGCTGCATCTTCGGGTTGCAGGTCAAGGAGAGTGGGCAACACATTGCCGCGTTTCTTTATGTTGCCGGCTCCCTTGGGGTGACCCTCGCCGGTGATTATCTGACCCTGTTCATCTTCTGGGAACTGATGGCTTTTGCCTCGACCTTTTTAATCTGGTACCGCAAAAAGCAGCGCTCGATCGAAGCGGGCTACCGCTACCTGCTGGTACATACCGCCGGCGGCCTGGTGCTGCTGGCGGGAATCTTCCTGCTCTATCAAAGCGGCCATGACCTGTCCTTCGGCGTCTTCTCGCAGGAGGGTGCCGGCTGGGCCGAATACCTGATCATGATCGGCTTCTTGCTCAACGCGGCAGCACCACCGATTCATGCCTGGCTGCCCGATGCCTATCCGGAAGCGACCGTCACCGGCGCGGTGTTCATGTGTGCTTTTACTACCAAAACCGCTGTCTATGTGCTGATGCGCGGCTTCCCCGGCTTCGAGGTGCTGGCCATCATCGGTGCCTGCATGGCGCTGTACGGGGTTGGCTACGCGGTGATTGAAAATGATGCGCGGCGGATCCTGGCCTATCACGTGGTCAGTCAGGTCGGCTACATGGTCTGCGGCGTCGGCATTGGAACCGCCATGGCGCTTAACGGCGTGGCGGCCCACGCCTATGCCCACATCATCTACAAGGCGCTGCTGTTCATGGGCGCCGGTGCCGTACTGGAAATGACCGGACGCTCGAAACTCAGCGAACTTGGCGGCCTCTATCGCACCATGCCGCTGACCATGATCTTTACCATCATTGGCGGGATCGCCATCTCCGGCTTCCCGCTGACCAGTGGCTTTGTCAGTAAATCGATGATCGTTGCCGCCGCCGGCTATAACCATCAGACCGTGCTGCTGGTGATGCTGCTGCTGGCCGGGGTCGGAACCTTCCTGTCGGTCGGCATCAAGCTGCCTTATTTTATCTGGTTCGGCAAGGATTCCGGCATTCGCGCCAAGGAAGCACCCTGGAATATGCAGCTGGCCATGGCCATGGCCGCTTTTGTCTGTATCCTCTTCGGCGTTTACCCGGCGGCGCTCTACAGCATGCTCCCCTATGCCGCCTCGTACCAGCCTTACTACGCCTATCATCTGTCGGAGACCTTCCAGCTTTTCGGCTTTACCGGCCTGGGCTTCTACCTGATGGTGAAATATCTCAAGCCCCACGATGTATCGAACCTTGATCTTGACTGGTTCTATCGTAAAGGCTCAGTGCGCTTTATTAACTTCGCCAAGGGCCCGATTGTCTCAGCTAATGAATGGGTCAGCAACGTCTACAAGAATATCGGCCTGAGCATGACCATGGCGTTGGCTCGAGCTTTCTCCTGGTTCGATAAGGAGGGCATCGACTGGACCATCGACGGCTCCGCCCGCAACATCGTTGCCGGCGGCAACAGCGTCCGCCAGATTCAGACCGGACGGATTCAGCACTATATTGCCGCCGGAGTCATTGCCGTGGTGGTGGTGCTGGTTGTGGTGATTCTTATTTAAGACCAGTACGTAGACTTTAGACAAAACGTAGGGGTGACACTTGTGTCGCCCTGGGCAAGACTCACCTTGCCCCTACAACCAAGGAACGATCGTGGAACAGTATCTGATTTTCAATCAACTGAACTACCCCATCATCTCCGTTGTGCTGCTGTTGCCGCTGATCGGGGCGGTGCTGGGTCTGCTGTTTAAGAGTGACAAGGCACAGCTATGGTGGGGGCTGGGTGTTACGGTGGCAACGGCCCTGGCATCCCTGCCCCTGTATACCCGCTTTGATCGCACCACGGCCCTGTACCAGTTTGTCGAAGTGCGCCACTGGTTACCGGCGCTGGGGCTGGATTATGCGGTCGGAGTCGATGGTATCAGCGTCCTGCTGGTGCTGCTGACCACTCTGGTCATGCCCCTGTGTGTGCTCTGCTCCTGGAGCTACATCAAGGAACGGATGCGCGAGTTCATCTTCGTTCTGCTGGTCATCGAAACCGCCATGATCGGTGTTTTCGTCAGCCTCAATACCCTGCTGTTCTTCCTCTTCTGGGAAGCGATGCTGATCCCCATGTATCTGATGATCGCGATCTGGGGCGGACCGCGTAAGGATTACGCCTCGATCAAATATTTTCTTTACACCTTTGCCGGCAGTATCTTCTTTCTTGTCGCGATCATTGCCCTCTATGTCCAGACCGGCAGCTTCTTTATCCCCGAATTGATGACGCACAGCTTCAGTTTCAGCTTCCAGATCTGGATTTTCCTTGGTTGTGCCCTGGCCTTCGCCGTCAAGGTGCCGATGTTTCCCCTGCACACCTGGTTGCCGGCCGCCCACGTTGAAGCACCGACAGCAGGCAGCGTCATCCTCGCCAGTATCATGCTCAAACTGGGCGGCTATGGTTTCCTGCGCTTCTGCCTGCCGATGGCACCGGAAGCCACCTGGTATTTCATGCCCTGGCTGATTGCCCTGTCCCTGGTCTCGATCATCGTTGGTGGTTATCTGGCTCTGGGGCAGAGCGATATCAAAAAACTGATCGCCTATTCCAGTGTCGGTCACATGGGTTTTGTCACCCTGGGAATCTTCCTGCTTAACGATCAGGGGCTCAAGGGGGCGATGCTGCAGATGATCAACCACGGCGTCACCAC
This sequence comes from Pelovirga sp., assembly GCF_059864205.1. Lineage (NCBI taxonomy): Bacteria > Pseudomonadati > Thermodesulfobacteriota > Desulfuromonadia > Geobacterales > Geobacteraceae > Pelovirga > Pelovirga sp. The sequence goes on along the minus strand of NZ_JCBCBS010000234.1, from coordinate 7,553 downwards.
CGGCGCCCTGTTTATTCTGATCGGGATCATCTACGAGCGCACCCACAGCCGCGAGATGAGCGTCAACCGCGCTCTTGGGGCAATGATGCCGGTATACGTGCTGTTCCTCGGCATTTTCAGCCTGTCATCCTTCGGCTTCCCCGGCACCAACAGCTTTGTCAGTGAATTCCTGGTGCTGCTGGCGGCCTTCTCCAAATATCCGTTGGTGGGTGCCCTGGCGATTGTCGGGGCCATTCTCGCGGCGGCCTACATGCTGCGCCTGCTGCAGAGCATGGTCTGGGCCGATTCTGATGGTCACGGTCACCATGACGATGGCGATGACCATGGTCATGGCGCCGGGCATGGTCACCTGCTCAAAGATCTGAATGCCCGGGAAATCGGCACCCTGAGTTTTTTGACGATCTTCGTGTTCTGGATCGGCTTTTACCCTGCGCCCTTGCTGGAGGTCATGGATGTCAGTGTGACGCAACTGATCGACCAGATCGGTAACGGATTGCCCCCGGGTGGAGATGACAATCTACACCAGGCCCTCACTGGCTGGGGCAATAAAATGACCGGGCTGTTTACACCCCTGAGACCTTAAGCTGTTAACTCCTGATTGCGGACGTTTTATGGAAACCATGCTTTTTTTACCCGAACTGCTGCTGATTCTGCTCGCCCTGGTGTGCTTTGTTGTCTCTCTGGGCAACAACCCCCGGACCGGTTTTTTGCAGGGGACGGTGATCATTTTCTCGCTTCTGGCCCTCTTTGCTACGACAGCGAACTATCGGCAGTCAGGGACCCTGTTCCTTGGTGCCTATCAGATCGATCAACTGTCACAGTTGTTCAAACTGGTTCTTTTTGCCGGTCTGGCGCTGATCGCCTGGGCGACACCCGGCCTGCGCGGCATCGCAAAGCGACTTCACCCTGAATATTACCTGTTTTTGTCGGTCAGCACCCTGGGGTTGGTCATGCTCTCCAGTTCAGTGGAATTGCTCACCATCTTTCTGGCCCTGGAAATTTCATCCTATGCCCTGTTTGTTGCCATCCCCTTCCGCCAACCCTTGAGTGGTCGCCAGCAGTATGAAGCCAGCATCAAATACGTGCTCTTTGGCGCAGCGGCGTCAGGCCTGAGCCTGTTCGGCATGAGCTATATTTTCGGCCTCTCCGGCACCACCTATCTGGCCGAATTGTCCCCCCTGTTGCCGGGACTGATTGGTTCACAGCCCCTGGCGGTGGTCGGGATGATACTGCTGTTGTGCGGATTTTTCTACAAACTCGCCCTGTTTCCCATGCATTTCTGGACCCCTGATGTCTACCAGGGCGCAGCGAATGAAACCACCACCTTTATTGCCACCCTGCCGAAGATCGGCGCAGTCATTCTGCTGCTGCGGCTGGTCAGCCTGGCCGGCGTCGACATCGGCCAGCTGAGTTGGGCGCTGGGGATTCTGGCGGTTGCTTCCATGACCATCGGTAATCTGTCGGCCCTGGTCCAAAACGACATCAAACGCCTGCTGGCTTACTCGAGCGTAGCCCATGCCGGTTACCTGATGCTCGGCGTCATCGCCGGCAGTACGCTGGGGCAGGCGGCGGCGATCTACTATGCCATCGGTTATCTGCTGATGAACCTGGCCTGCTTTTTCGTGCTCTATCACTTAAGCTCCGACAACCGTAATCTTCATCTTGCTGACCTGAACGGTCTCTATCGCCGTGCTCCCTTACTGGCTTTTGTGCTCGGTGCCGGGGTCTTCAGCCTTGCCGGCATCCCGCCAACCATCGGCTTTACCGGCAAGTTTGTCCTCTTTACCTCAGCTTTTCAGCAGGGACTCTACGGACTGGTGGTGCTGGGACTGATCAACGCCGCCATCTCGATTTTCTTCTACCTCAAGATCGTCCGCGCTGCCTACCTGACCAGCACCACCGCCGACAGCGCGCCGGTTGCCATCAACTTCAGCAGCAAACTGCTCGGCCTTGGCCTGATTCTCGCGATTATTCTGCTCGGGGTACTGCCGCAACGACTGCTGGCCCTGGCCAAAGCAGCGGTAGCTTTGCTGTAATACATACTGATCAGCGCACTGTTCAAAAGGGCTATGCCGACCTCCCGGTGCATAGCCCTTTTCCTGTTTTAAGCGCTTCTTTGCCCCCCCGGTTACTGCCGCAGCTTATATATATTCGCACTGCGGAGTTTATTTGTTTGATCTATCTGCAACAATGTATTAGATTCTACAAATTCACCTAGAAAGCAGATCACCATTCCGCCCTGCTTGTTTTGCTGGTGAAAACGTCGTATTCATCTGATCCGGATGGAGGATTATACATGGCAAAAATATTATTCGCCGAAGACAGTGATACAGATTATGCCTACCTGTCTGACATTTTAACCACGGCTTCTCATCAGTTCGTAGGTGTCCGTAACGGTGAAGAGGCAGAAGCTCATGCGCGGCGTGAAAAATTTGATCTGTTTATTCTGGACGTGATCATGCCGGGGAAAAATGGCTTTCAGGTCTGTCGCACCCTGAAACGTGATCCGCAAACAGCCGGGATTCCCGTCATCCTGACCACATCCAAGGATGCAGACAGCGATAAATTCTGGGGCGAGAAGCAGGGGGCCGATGTCTATATCACGAAACCCTTCAGCGCGGCCCAGCTACTGGCAGCGATAGACAAAGTGTTCAACTAGCAAAACTGCAAGGGGAGTTTTTTATCATGGGCAATGACGCAGTTAACGTATTGTTGATCGACGACTCCCCCACCGTACGCAGGCTGGGAGAGCTGATTCTTTCCCAGAGCGGCTATCAAGTTTATACTGCGGAAGACGGTGAGGCAGGCCTCGAGCTCGCGCGCCAGATCAATCCGGCTGTCATCCTCGTTGATTACATCATGCCCAAGATGGATGGACGCATTTTTTGTCAGAAAATTCAGGAAGACGACAGGTTACGGAACATTCCGATCATTCTCATTTCCTCCAAGGGGGAAGCTGTCGGCAAAACCTTTGAGCAGAAATATGGTGTCCTGCACTACTTCTCCAAGCCCTTTGAGCCCGAGGAATTGATCGATAAATTGACCGAAGTATTGGGCAACGTCGTTGCTGACGCCCCGGCAACTGAGCCGTTACAATCCGCTGCAACTGCCGGCACAACGGACCTGGCAGCCTTATCAGAAATTGTCGATCGGCTGTTTCAACAGTATTTCAAAAAAGATATTCCGCTGATGATTCGCAGCACAATGAACGATATTTTATGCGAGTCGGGTCTGGTCAAAACCGGAAACCTGGTCTTATCCGGCAATCTCACCGAGGTCCCCCTGGCCGATGTCATCAATTTTATCTACAACTCACGACTGTCGGGACGGCTGACCGTTTTTTTCCCGGGGATGTTCGGAGAAATTTTCATTGAAAACGGCCAGCTGGTTTTTGCCATCTGTAACAACAAATGGAGCAAACAACCTTTTTTGACCGAGATTTTGCGTAAGCAAAAGGTGCTTGTGATTGATGACACCAGCATCAATGCGGTGGTTGTTGCGGCACGTGAGCGCCGGATACCGATCGGCCGAATGCTGGTTGAAATGAAATTGATCACTGAGGATCAATTGATGGACGCCTTGCAGGTCCACGCCCAGGGTGCCGTCAGCGCCATACTGGAAGCCAAGGAGGGCAACTTTTACCTGGAGCACGATCCCCTGCCGTTCCATCTGCGTGATATCAAAAGCCGTGTTCCCCTCATCAACGTTCTCATGGAAGGCCTCAGGCACATGGATGAACGCCGTTTAGCCGCTACAGAATTTCAGGATGAGTCCATGGTTCTGGTGCGCCTGATCAGCAATGAAGATGCCTTTGACACGATCCATCTGAAACGCCAGGAGCTTGAAATTTTTGCCCTGATCGACGGCAAAAAGACCCTCGGGGACATCATCGCTGAGAGTCACCTCGACCGCCTTGAAACCAAAAGGATCTGCTACGCTTTACGCCGGGTCGGACTACTCAGGATCAAGGACGCCTGAAAGGCAGACACATGGAAGTGAACCCACGATTAATTCCGATATTTTTACAAGAGGCCGAGGTCAACCTCGGCATTCTGAGCGATTATTTCTTCCGCTGTGCACAGTCGTCGCAGACCAGAGAAGAATTAAAAGCTGCGTATCGGGCTGCTCATACCATCAAGGGAACGGCTCAACTTGTACAATTCAAAGGAATTAACCGGATAGCGCAACATATTGAAAGTATTCTGGAAAAGCATTATCTGCTGATTTCGGAAGTGACCCGCTCCGAACACGAGATTCTGCAGCAGGTGATAAAGCTGCTTGCCGATATTGTTGCTGCGGCAAAAAAGTCCGGGCCGGAACCGCAACAACTTGTCGACGCGGCCCTGACCCTGCTGGATCAGATGGCACCGGTTACTGCTCGCCCTCATCAGGAAGCAAGGCGGCACAACTATTCAGAAAATCATCCGGACCTTGTTGCATTGCAGGCACGGGCGGCGGCACAGGACCCGCACGACGATCCCTTTGCTGAGGACGCAATGTTCCCCCTTGGCTTCCCCTGCAATGCAAGCCTGGATAGCCGCCCTGACAATCGACCGGGGGTTCAACCTTCAATCCATGCAATTGCCACTGATCCTTTTGCCGAAGATCCTGATCTTGCTGTCTTAAGCGAGCCGCTGCCGACGGCGGAGCCTGTCCATGCAACTGAAACTACCGGACCCTTCAAGGATCCGGGTTTCCTTGCCCTTCAGCAACACCAGGAGCTGGTGCCGCAGCCCGCAGCCAAGTACCAGGATGACCTTGACCACGGTGATGATTTCATGCCGGAGTCCGCACCGGCTACAGGACTGCCGGAAGCACTGAATTTAACTGAGCCGGATGATGGTCCACGACGGAATTACAGCTGCTGCGCGTTTGAGTTGTGTGGACGAAAATATCACTTGCCCATTGGTTATATGGTTGAAATTTCCAACATCGGCCCGTTACTTCCCCTGCCCCTGGCTCCTGCTCACGTCAAGGGGCTGGTCAACCTGCGCGGGCAGGTCATGCCGGTCATCGATATGTCCGTCTTTCACCCGGGCAAAGAAACTGTTGGCATGACCCGGCGTCTGGTTGTGGCGCGGAACCGTGATGAAAAAATTGCTTTTCTTGCGCAAGGGATCCCCTATCTGTCGGAAGAACGCATCGGCGAAGAAATCGATCTGGCAACATTTGTTGATCAACATCGTCTAAAAAGGCTAAGTGCATGAGTGTGATTGACCAGGTCTTCGGTTTTTTTCTTGAGGAAGCACAAGATCACCTCGGCATCCTGGAGTCCGGCTTGCTGGCCCTGGAAAATGATCCGGCAGTCGTGTCGACCTGGATTGATCAGATGTTCCGTGCGGCTCACAGCCTCAAAGGGTCTGCCAATCTGGTCAAGGTTACGGACGTCGGCAGCATTGCCCACTGCATGGAAGATCTGCTGGAAAAAGTGCGGGACGGCAACCTGGAACTCAACCGCCCGCATATCGACGCCATGCTGTTCGCACTGGATAGTATGCAAGAGATCATCAATCGGCGCAAAGACAAGCTTGATCTCCCCCCCGATCTGGTATCAACAACCCTGTCACGGTTGGCAGCAGCAGACATCGCCGAACCACCAGCGCCCACTACCGGCCCTGACCACCACAGCAAACTGGAAGAGCCGATCCCGGCAGCTGACAGGAGAGCTGAGGGTGAAAGTTATTGGGGTATTGAGCGCCGCGAGTGGCCACGGCGGGGTGAAAAAGACGGTGTGGTCCGTGTCGGCATGGACAAGATTGATGCCCTGGTTGACCTGGTCGGTGAGTTTACCGTTACCAAGAATCACCTGATGAACCGCGTTCCGGTTCTGGAGGCGTTGCATAACGAAATCAGCCTCGCCGGACAGCGCTTGATCAAGGAGGTGACTGAATTTTCCGAACGCTATGACTATACCATGCCAACCTCCGGAAACACTGTTGCCGCCGCCGGCTTCACCGAACTCGAGTTTGACCGCTATGATGATCTTAACCTCTTTTCCCGAAAAATGCGCGAGATCACCAATGATATGGAAGAAGCATTACGTGAAATGACCGCATTCTTTGCTGTTTTTTCGCGTGATGTGGGATCCCTTCACCGCAACAACGAAGACATGAAGGAGAGGATCTCCGCTGCCCGCACCATCGCTGTAAGCGAGCTGTTTCAGCGCTTCAATCGCACGATCCGGGATCTCGCTGAAGAGGTAGGAAAACCGGTCGACCTGTTCATCTCCGGTGGTGAGACGCCGATCGACCGGGTGATTTTTGATCGCCTGTTCGACCCCGTATTGCATATCGTGCGAAATTCCTTTGCTCACGGCATTGAGCCCGTAAAGGAACGCCTGGCCCAGGGGAAACCGGAGCGGGCACAGATCTGGATGAAGGCCGAACGCCGCGGTAACACGGTAGACATTTCTGTTGAAGATGATGGACGCGGCATCAACATTGCGGGGATTCGCGCCCGAGCCATTGACAAGGGGATCATTTCGGCCGGCGACAAGCTCTCTGATCAGCAACTGGTCCAGCTTATTTTCCGCCCCGGCTTCAGTACGGCGACAGTGACAGACAAGGTATCGGGACGCGGTGTCGGCATGAATGTGGTGATGGATCGACTCGCAGGGCTCAATGGCACCATTGATGTCTGGACCGAAGCCGGCAAAGGGACACGGTTTCAGATGCGCCTGCCCTTGTCGCTGGTTATCGTCAATGTCGTTCGCTTTGATTGTGGCCAGCAGACCATGGTGATACCAACGGCACTGGTCGACGAAATTGTCGATCTTGCCGGGCCGACCGGGAAAGATGACTCACACGACCGCTGCCAACGCATCGATCTGGCCAATCTGTTGCAGCTGCAACTGGATACCGCAGCACCACCCGGCTTAGGCATAGTGACACAATCCGAAGGGGCACCGGTCATGCTTCTGGTTGACGCTATCCATGGCCAGGAAGATACCGTGATCAAGCCCTTCGGGTCTTTTCTCGAAGAACTGGTCTATTTCTCGGGAACCAGTCTGGCTGGTGACGGAAGCATGCGGCTGGTCGTCAACCCGGCGCGGATGAGACATCCGGACCTGCGCATCGCGGGCGTATCCCTGGCCCCCACCATCTCGACTCCGGTGGTGCCGAAGGTGTTAATTGTTGATGACTCGCTGAGCGTGCGTAAATATGCATCGATGATCCTGAATAACCATGGCTATCAGGTGTTGACCGCAGTCAACGGTGAGGACGCTCTCGACAAGCTGGACACGGAAGATATTTTTTCCATCATCACCGATCTGGAAATGCCGCTCATGCACGGCTATGATTTGTTGCGGGAAATACGCCGCCGGGGGCTGAACATACCTGTAGCGGTCCTCACCTCGCGAGCCGGCGAGCAGCATCGCAAAGAGGCCATTCAACTGGGGGCTACCGACTATCTGGTAAAACCCTTTGACGAGGAAGATCTGCTGGACGTTATCAGGAAACACAAAAAGCTTTAGTATTCAGTGGATCGGTCCCAATCTTACCGGCTCGCTGGTTTGACCTGCTGTAACCAGGAAGGCCGCAACACCCTGCGCT
>NZ_JCBCBS010000233.1:0-1203 GCF_059864205.1 Pelovirga sp. | reverse complement strand
ATTGATTAATTGAGATATTTCATTCTTGGCAAGTTTTGGTTTGGCTCCAAACTTCACACCCCTGGCCAGGGCGCGCATTCTGCCCTCGTAAGAACGCTCTCGAATAATTCCTCTTTCAAACTCTCCGATAGCGGCAAGAATATTGAATTGGAGCCGTCCATAAATAGATGTCGTGTCAATCCCCTGGTCCAGCACCACCAGATCGACATTTTTGACCTCAAACTTTTGCACGATATTGGCGAGGTCTACGACGGATCGGGCGAGCCGATCCAGTTTGGTGACCACGAAGACATCACCATCCCGAACAAAGTCCAAAGCGTTCTGCAATTCTGGACGGTTCCTGGTGGATTTCCCTGAAACCTTTTCGTGAAATACCCGATCACAATCGGCAAGACGTTCAAGTTGAAGATCCAGTTTCTGTCCAGCTGTGCTGACCCTTGCATATCCAACGCGCATCCCTTTGTTCATGACCGACTCCTTTCTTGCCGCAATGGCAACTCTTGTGGAGTCATAATTTTATCCTGACTGAAGGGCTTGTTTCGGGATATAGAGTTTTTCAGAGCACTGGAAAAGTACCAACAAATAATATACAATGGTACATATTCAACAAAGGAGAGAAATCATGGGGAAAAACACCAGTGTCACCTTAGGCGATCACTACGAAAAATTTATTTCACACGCCATTGAAGGGGGTCTCTACGGCTCTACCAGTGAAGCAATTCGTGCCGGTTTGCGGTTGCTTGAGGAGCGTGAGATGAAGCTCAAAATCCTTCGTAAAGCCTTGATTCAAGGCGAACAGAGCGGCCCAGCACATTACTCCTTGGAAGATCTGAATCGTGAACTTGATGAGGCGCTCGACTGATGCCGAGGTTTTCGTTAACAAAGCAGGCGATTGAGGATCTTCGCGAGATTGGACGTTATACGCAAAAGTGCTGGGGACGAGAGCAGCGTCGTCACTACCTTGCCCTGTTGGACCGATGTTTCCATGCTTTGGCGGAAAATCCGAATCAAGGCCAGCGGTGTGATGAGATCCGTTCTGGGTACCGAAAATTTCCTTCCGGCCAACATATCGTTTTTTACTGCGAGCAGAATACCGGTGGCATCGAAATCATCCGCGTTTTGCATGAAAGAATGGATCTGGAGGTCCATCTTTAAATATTCTGACTTCTGTTTTGATACATGCTTTTACAAAAACCATCTTGA
>NZ_JCBCBS010000229.1:0-5228 GCF_059864205.1 Pelovirga sp. | reverse complement strand
TGCGGGCAAGTACACGATGATGTTAATCGAAGAAGGGGGCGAGCAATACTGGATTGCTGCCAATTTCATCGATATTGCCCCTGGTGATCAGGTCGAATTTATCGGTGGTATTCTCATGCGCGATTTTCACAGTGCCGCCATGAACCATACCTTCCCGGAGATTCTGCTGGTGACCAACATCCGCATTACCGAGCAGGTGGACCTGCCGGGCGACGCGGACATAGCGCAAACCGCCCCGGAGCCCAGAGAGGTGGCCATCCCCACAACCCCTATCGTCCAACAGGCCGGACAGGTGACGGTGGCTGACCTGTTTGCCACCCGTGACGATCTGGCCGGTAAAACCGTCAGCCTGACCGCCCAGGTGATCCGCGTCAGCAGCAATATCCAGGGGAAAAACTGGATCACCCTGGCCGATGGTAGCGGTAGCGAGCCTGACAACCAGGTGATGGCGGTTACCGCCGAAACGGCGCTGCTCGGCGATACGGTCACAGCGACCGGCATCCTGCGCAGTGATCACACCGTCGGCATGGGGCACAGCTTCAAGGTGCTGCTGGAAGACGCGGTATTTTCAAAATAACAACAATCCTGATTCGTACCGGCACCAGCCTTCCGCTACCCCCCCCTCAGCAAAAATGGGGGGGGTTGCCTTCAGGTCCTTATTGCTTCGGCGACAAAACAGGTAAAAGTTGAACTCACATCGTCATTCCCGCGAAAGCGGGAATCCAGTGAGATTTTAGGCTGTTAAAGAATGGATCCCCGACTAAAGCACGCGGTGATGACAGGTTATTTACTCACCGGAGGAATAACAACTGCAGACCCACGTTGCCGCATAGGGGGCTGAATAGTTACATCAGTTTTAATATAATCGATAGCTTCACTGCGACTACTGAAAAACAATATTAAATTTTTGCTGGTAAAAGATTTTATATTTTCAATGACATGGTTCAGCAGCTCGTCATGGTCTTTGACAACAAGCAATAACTTTATTTTTTTTCGTGAGTAAGCATCAAGTAGTTTTGTACTGAGCATCTGGTCAATGGAATTTTGTTCTATCGAATCAATCTCGCTGTCGATGAAATCGATAATCCGGTAGTTAATTGTTTTCGCATGGAGATTTTTTTGAGCAGCGACAGAACGACTGTGCGCTTCACGCAGGCCAACCCGACCATAAAAACGTTCATAAAAGATGTCATCTTTTAATCGATGATCGTACACTTGACCCTCCATTGATATCGTGCCAGGTATGGCACTGCAGCAACTTTGCATGTCCCTTTCTCCCTCTCTCTGTTCAACGCAACACTTCAGTCTTAAGCAAAACCCGTACCCAAAATAACGAAAACAAAGGAATTGCTATATTTTCAGCACATTATGGACCGGGACTCAGAGTCATCAGCAAAAGCTTACGGCCAGGGCGATGTTCAATTTTGAACACTAAAAAACTGCATGAACCGGTTCAACTTCCCAGTATTCCTCCCTTTTTCTAACCGCACTCACAACTGTTCAATTTTCGTCATTAGCCCGAGCGCAGAGCGACAATCTGGGCATAACCCATCAGGACAAAATCGATAGAAAAGGTGATAAAAGATTCCCGATCTTTCTACCAGACAAGTCATCACTGGTCATTCCAGATATTCATTCCGGCCCTTTGGGTCGGTGGCGGAGTTACGTTTCTGCGGTTTAGCGTACACCAGGCCTGCATCGACGGACCTTGCCAAGGAACCGCCTCAGAATGATCTGAACCGACTAACCAAGCGGGACACAATAGCTACGATGAATAAAAGGACTGTTATCCCCGAGATTTTTTGCGCCGCTATCATCCTTTAATATGCCGAAACACCGGATTTCCGTCTTCGCGGAAATGACGATCGAAACCGATGTTTACATATTTCGCCGCCGAAGCAACAGCAGACAGATCTTAATAGCAGACGTTGGCAGTGACAGCGTTGCAACCGGACCATGGATGGCGACAACAAGCGGTCATGGATGACCCAACGGGAAACAATCGCGTCCCTTGTCACAGGCCCCCAGACCCGGTGCTGAACAGATACGATTTTTTTTATTTATTCTTGACATATCTGGTTAACATTAATAAAGTTGACTTCCTCAAAAGCACTATTCTCCACAGAACCATTCATCGACGAAACCAATTACCCTCAGAACCATTCACTAACAGAAAGGAAGCCAGACATGTTAAAGACACGCAAAAGGAAGATGTTACTGCTACCGACAATGTTTTTTGTCGTTATGTTTGCAGTGGTTGCCTTGACCTACTCTGCCATCGCCGCCAGCCACTCCGCCAAGGCAAAAGCCGAAATCACCAATGTCACTGTCAATAACGGCGAAATTACCGTTCATTTCAATATGCTGAACTACGATGCCGACAAGGTTTCGGCAGAATTCACTATTGCCAAGTGGGTCAATAACCGGGTCGGCTGGATCAACATGCTGCAACGCAATCGCATTCATCAAGAAGGTTCGACCGAAGTTATCCGGGGCGGCAACCTGCGCGAAGAGGTTACCAAAGGCAAGGATGGTTTTTCCTATACCTTCAAACACAAGGACGCTGCCATCGACTTCCGCAACGGGGCTTACTGGACTCATAGTAAACCCGCCGCCGAAGGTGAATATGGTGCCTATGTCGACCATATCCTCAGTGAAATTGAGCTGCATGGCAAATGGGATGCTGATGCCGTCTACCGCATCGGAGTGACCAGCCGTCAGGATGAGCGATTCACTGCTCTAGCCTATGTCACCGGAACCGGTACTGCTGTCGCTGCCGCAAATGCTCCGAAGCAGAACATTACTCTGGCCTCCTGTGCCTCCTGCCATAGCGGCGGAGCCTTCAAGGCTCACAGCAGCCGCAGAAACGACCCCCAGCTCTGCCTGACCTGTCACAACAATTTCACCTATGACAGCAACAACTCAACAGCGGAAGTTGGCGGTTGGGCCAATATCGATCTGATGACTATGATTCACAGCATCCATGGCGGCGTCGATGGCTACAAAGTAGAAGAAGATAATTTCAGCAATGTTCCGAATATCATCAAAAACTGTACCTTATGCCATAAAGGCGAGGTGCCGGTACCGGTTCGCACATACTGATCCGTCAACGCGCATAACAACTTGTAACTATTCAGCTGTCAGCCTTGCCGCAGGATCGGGAATCCGCAGCTGAACAGATATAAAAACGTTCATCATTAATTATCAGGGCAGCACCGGGCGACCGTTACACGTCGACCGGTGCTGTTTCTTCTTATACCGCTCTTTCCTGCCCCTATCTTCCAGCAGGTTCCTGACGTTACAATGGACCGAAGCCATCACCGTCACAATTCGGGGGACCCCATGTCCACTGCACATGCCACGCTCAAATCAGCAAGCGGCTGGAACCTGGATAACAGCTACCTGAAGCTACCGGAACTGTTTTACCGGCAACTCGCTCCGGTACCGGTACGCGATCCGCAACTGGTGAGGTTCAACCACGCGCTGGCAGAGCAGCTCGGCCTCAGGTCGTGCGCCTTGAATACAGCGCCGGGTGCTGAGATTTTTGCCGGCAATCTCCTGCCGCCAGGAGCGGCTCCCCTCGCCCAGGCCTATGCCGGGCATCAATTCGGTGGTTTCACCATGCTCGGTGACGGCAGGGCGATATTGCTCGGCGAGCAGATCACCCCTTCCGGCGAACGTGTCGACATCCAACTCAAAGGCTCGGGCCCAACCCCCTTTTCCCGCCGTGGCGATGGACGGGCGGCCCTCGCGCCGATGTTGCGCGAATATCTGATCAGCGAGGCGCTGCATGCCCTCGGTATTCCGAGCAGTCGCAGTCTGGCGGTGACAACAACGGGAGAACAGGTACGGCGTGAACGGCTGCTGCCGGGCGCCATCCTGACCCGGGTGGCTAAAAGCCATGTGCGCGTCGGCACCTTTGAGTACGCCGCCTGGCGCGGCACCAGGGATGAGGTGAAAATTCTCGCCGATTACTGTATCCAGCGCCACTACCCGGAGGCAGCAGCGCAGGACAATGCTTACCTTGCCTTGCTCGAGGCAGTTATCGACCGGCAGGCCGCCCTGGTCGCGGGGTGGCTGCTGGTCGGTTTTATTCACGGCGTGTTGAATACCGACAATGTGTCGATTGCCGGAGAAACCATCGATTACGGCCCCTGTGCTTTCATGGATTTCTACAACCCCGCTACGGTGTTCAGCTCTATCGACCACCAGGGGCGCTACGCCTATGCCAATCAAGCGCCGATCACCCAGTGGAACCTGACCCGTTTTGCTGAAGCCCTGTTGCCGCTATTGGCAGAACAGCAAAAAACCGCTATCGCATTGGCGCAACAGGCGCTGGATCAATTTGAGCTTAGATTTCGGCGCTACTGGATAACTGGGATGCGGGGCAAGCTGGGACTGTTGAATGAGCAAGATGATGATGTCGCCCTGATCGATGATCTGCTCGCCATCATGCAGCGCTTGCGCGCCGACTACACCAACAGTTTCCGTGATCTGGCCAATGAGCCATCAACCGACAGTGAACTGCATCGGGACGAAGCATTTAAGCAGTGGCACCAACGCTGGCGGACGCGGTTAGAGCAGCAGGGACAAGCTTTCGTCGCCGTTAAAAACATCATGGATCGCCACAATCCGGCAGTGATTCCCCGCAACCATCGGGTTGAAGAAGCATTGGCAGCAGCAGAAAAGGATGGCAACCTGCAACCTCTGGACAATCTGCTACGCGTCCTGGCAACCCCCTATGCCGACCTGGCTGATGCTGACCGTGACTACCGTGAACCGCCGCCGCCGTCACAACGGGTCTATCAGACCTTCTGTGGAACCTGATAGATGGGCTTCTTCGGTCTAAAAAGAAAGATTGTAAGTAACTATTCAGCACTATCCTTGCGCAGGGTCGGGGGTCCTGTGGCAAGGGTTTTTGTCGCCATGGACGGCGACAAAAAGCGGTCATGGATGACGAAAAGCGTCCCTTGACATAGGATCCCCGAGCCGGTGCTGAACAGATACCTTTTTTTAACGAAGAGGTCCCGGTATCAGGTTCCACAGAAGGTCTGATAGACCCGTTGTGACGGCGGCGGCGGTTCGCGGTAGTCACGGTCAGCGTCAGCCAGGTCGGCATAGGGGGTTGCCAGGACGCGTAGCAGATTGTCCAGAGGTTGCAGGTTGCCATCCTTTTCTGCTGCTGCCAATGCTTCTTCAACCCGATGGTTGCGGGGAATCACTGCCGG
>NZ_JCBCBS010000197.1:0-42743 GCF_059864205.1 Pelovirga sp. | reverse complement strand
CAGCAACATCAGGGAACTCGAACAACTCGGTTGCTCCGGCTTTGTCGTCGACCTATCACACTGCGGTGCCGGCAGCACCGGCGGTAAACAGGTATTGGAAGCCTTAGGCCGTGGCAGCGATCCGGCGCAATGCAGCAAATTCAACTTCGAAACCGGACTTGAGTAACCACAGCAAGACCCGCGGTCCCGGCACAACGCCATTGCCCTGACGGCCAAACCCGACTATAGTACCAGCCGATAAAGTTTCTTGATGGAGGAGATGATGTTGCAGCGCCGTTCGATGATTCACGTTTCCCTGGCCGTTGTGGCCCTGATCATTATTTTTTACCCCTATTTCAGCAACAAGCCGGATCCGGAGAAGGTCGAACAAGCCTCTGCGGCGGCTGTGGCTTTTCTCGATCTGCTCGATAACGGCAACTTTGAAGAGGCCTGGCGCCAGAGTGCCACTTACATGCGCAGCGATATTCCGCTGAAAACCTGGCTGGAACAGCTCGATCAGATCCGTGGTCAGGCCGGGTCGCTGCTTGAGCGCAGTCAGACCGACTTTAACTACACCAAAGAGCAAATTGAAGGGATTCCTGAAGGGGAATACATGTCTTTTTTCTACGCCAGCCGTTTTCACAATTACAGCACTGCTCGCGAACGCATCACCCTCTACTTTGAAGCCGGTACGTCCTGGCGTGTCGCCGGCTATTTCATCGAGTGATGGGTGAACATTGTCCACCCATCATCCACCCATCAGGTGACACGTATCATGACCGCTACCGACCCTCCTCAGACATCAACCCCTGAACCGCCCCTCGCCACTTGCCCCGTTGGTGTGATTTTTTGCCCCTTTCCATCCGGGATAGCGGCACTACAGGAGGAAATCGAGCAACTCAACCTTCAGCTAGGTAGCGATGCCCTGACCGGCGTTGCCAACTATCGCTCCTTCATGGCGACACTGGAGCTCGAGATAGAACGCACACGCCGTAACGGGCGTCCCACCAGTCTGCTGATGATCGATATCGATCACTTTAAAAAAGTCAACGATATCCACGGTCATGAAATCGGCAATCAGGCACTGGTTCATGTTGCCAAGCTGATCAGTGGACAGGTTCGCAAGCTCGATGTCGTCTGTCGTTACGGCGGCGAAGAATTCGCAGTTGTGTTCCCTGAAACCGACCTTTATGCCGCCATCCCCGTGGCTGAACGCATCCGCCTGGCTCTTGCCGAAAACTCGCTGCAGCACAGCGCGCTACAACTCAAACTAACCGTCAGCCTGGGTCTGGCAACCTACCAACCTTATTCATTGAGCTCCGTAGCGGAGCTGATTTCACAGGCAGATCACTACCTCTATGAAGCGAAACAAAGCGGTAGAAACCGACTCTGCCATACCGACGTGCCCCTTGCAAAAGATATCAGCAATGAGGAGAAACAGGCCCTCTCTCATCTGTTCGGGCGCGACGCACAAGCAAAGGATTGAGTATGAAAATTGTTGTTCTCGATGGACATACCCTGAATAGTGGCGATCTTGACTGGGGACCACTTAAAGCCCTGGGAACCTGCATTATTCACCCGCGTACCGGCGCCGATCAGATTATCGAAAGGACACGGGATGCGGCTATCATTCTGACCAACAAGGTGCCGATCAGTGCCGCGACCATGGCCGCCCTGCCCAACTTGCGTTACATCGGCGTGCTCGCCACCGGTGTCAACATCATCGACCTTGATGCTGCTAAAGAGCGGGGAATCGTTGTTACTAACGCTCCCGGCTACAGTACTGACTCCGTCGCCCAGATGGTATTTGCGCTGTTACTGGAAATGGTGCAACAGGTTGGTCATCATGCCCGGAGGGTGGCAGAAGGGGCCTGGATCAACTGTGAGGATTTCAGCTTTCGCGACCACCCCCTAATGGAACTGACCGGTAAAACCATGGGGGTCGTCGGCTATGGTGAGATCGGTCGGCGGGTTGCGGCCATTGCCCGCGCTTTTGGCATGCAGGTGCTGGTCCAAACCGCCCACCCGGAAAAGTACCAGAAGGAGCAGGGGGTCACCTTCGTCGATGTTGACCAGTTGTTTACCGATAGTGATGTCATCAGCCTGAACTGCCCGCTGACCCCGGAAACCGATCAACTGGTCAACACCGCGCATCTGGCGCGGGTTAAACAGGGCGCGCTGCTGATCAACACCGGTCGTGGCCAACTGGTGAATGAAGCGGCCGTTGCTGAAGCCCTCGAAGACGGCTATCTTGGCGGCTATGCTACCGATGTCCTGTCCAGCGAACCGCCGCGCGCTGACAGTCCGCTGCTTAGTGCGCCAAACTGTATTATCACTCCCCATATTGCCTGGGCCACGACAGAAGCGCGCAGCCGCCTGCTGGCCATGGTCGTCACCAATATTGCCGCTTTTTTACAGGGAGAACCCCGCAACCGGGTGGCCTGATGACTGATCCGAGGCTTGAGCAGCAGATTGCCAGCGCCCGCCGCAAACTCGATGACACCAATGCGGAGTTGTGGCAAATCAGCGGGGGACAGGGGAATGATCTCTATTGTCGCCCAGGGTGTGGCAACTGCTGTACCCTGGCGGTCAACTGCAGTTTTCCGGAAGCGATGATCCTGGCGCCGAAACTGTCGGCCGAGCAACGCCATGCTGTCACTGAGCGCTTACCCTTGTTGGCCCAACTGTGCGCCGCCGCCAGTCATCTCAAGGAATTTCTCCGGTCCTATCGCCAGCAGGCCGGTGGTTGCCCTCTCCTCGATGAACAACAGTGCTGTTCCCTCTATGCTGAACGCCCCTTGTCCTGTCGCGCGCTGCTGTCCACGCGCCCTGCCGCCTGGTGCGGAGTCGACTTTGCCTCCCTCCATCCCCACGAAAAACAGGCCTTTTTGAGCAGCCTTGATGCCGATCTCGTGGCCTTCCCCAGTCATTACCTGGCGCGCCCGCTGGATCTGGCAGCGACCCTGGAACTTTCCCTGGGCGATGAATTCGCCAACGAATACGGTGTGAAAATCAGTGGCAATCTGGTCTGGTTGCTCGGGTTGGAATTGAATTCACAGGTTGGTGAGCGGTTGCTGCGACAGGACAGAGGGGTTATTGAGTGGTTGTTGGAGCAGCAGGAGCGGTATCCGTATCTGCTGCAAGTGACGAAAAGGAATCAACATGCGTTCTGATCCCGCCATCCACTGGACCGAAAACGGCGGGGGCCGCGACGCCCGTTGGCGCTCGCAGAGCGGCTTCTCTCCTCCCAGGCGGATCCTGATCGGCAGGGACGACATGAAAGCCGATGTCGCTTACCGCCTCGCCTGCGAGGGGACGACAATCCTGTGGCGCGGGGATTTCCAGAATGCCCGCCAGATGCTGTCGGCGTTGGCCCGGCGAGTGAAGAGCAAACCGAAGAATCAAACAAGCTCCGCGGAGATGGCTCCGGCCCAGGCGTTCCATCTATACCGCATGGCACAGGCGCAGCGTGCCCGGACCCTGGGGATGCTTGTGCTGCCATTCGAAGCGGATCACAGCATTCCGCTGAGCCGGGCTCCCGACGTTCAACAGCCCTGCCTGGAGGCCTTCGGTCCGACCGACGGCCCATACATTGCCTCCCTGCGTGATTTACTCGGGGCGATCGGTGCCCACGAATGGCGCAAAAAAGGGGTGGAGATCCCCGCCCTTGGCGATCGAATTCACCCACACTATGGAGTTTTTTCTCCAGTTCGCGGCGAGTATGTTGATCTTCTAGCCCAGGCGCCGCTGCCATCCCTGGAACGGGCCTTCGATATCGGCACGGGAACCGGTGTTCTGGCGGCGGTCCTCGCCCGCCGCGGGCTAAAGAGAGTGGTGGCGACCGATCTGGACCCCAGGGCGCTGGCCTGCGCCCGCGACAACATCGCGCGGCTGGGACTCGCCGAACGAGTAGACGTCGCCCAGGCAGATCTCTTCCCCACCGGGCGGGCGCCTCTCGTAGTCTGCAATCCACCCTGGATTCCGGCCCGGCCGAGTTCCTCCCTGGACCAGGCGGTATACGATCCCGACAGTCGCATGCTGCGCGGCTTTCTCCAGGGACTTGGTGCTCATCTGGAACCGGGCGGCGAGGGCTGGCTCATTCTGTCCGATCTTGCCGAACATCTGGGTCTGAGATCGCGAGCCGAACTCCTCGCGGCCTTCGAAGAAGGGGGGCTGAAGGTCGTGGACCGGATCGATGCGCGCCCGGCCCATCGCAAAGTCTTCGACCCCACCGACCCTCTCCACCTGGCGCGTTCGGCGGAAGTGACATCCCTGTGGCGGCTAACGGGCTGAGGCACTTAAGGCGGACGGGCGCTGCGCTGATGTCACATCAGTTCCAGGTACCTCTTGTACGACATGCGGAACCTGTCTTTGCCGTTGCCAAGAAAATCGGTAAAATCCCACTCGACCTCTTCCAGACAATCAATAAAGCGGCTGTTGACAATATAGGTTTCCACAGCAATCGAGGAGCCATCGATGAGCTCAACCTGCACCTGACCACGCGCGTACATTTCGCCTTCAAAGCGGTCCAGCAGGGTCCAGGCTGTCTCCGGAATATCTCGGTAGAGACTCCTGGCACAACCCCCGCCGCATCCGGCACAAGGGCTGGATAATCCTCGCCTTTGACCCGCAACCGCCGGTAACCACAGAGGGTCGCAGCAGCAACAGGCCGATACAACCCCGATACTTCTGCCATGATGTCCGGACACATGACCCACTGCCAATTATCTTGATGAATATATCTATCAGCTTCTCGCTTCTTCAATCTGTCCCAGTGGTGACAATGGCTGTTCATCGGCGGCGGTAACCAGTTCGCCGATAAACAGGCTGCCATTGTTGACAAAAAAACAGGTCGGCAGTCCATCAGCGAGTTCGGTCAGGCGCTGGGCATAGCGTTCCTCTTCACCGGCGGCCGGGGTGGCCAGCCCCAGGATCACCACATCGGCGCCGGCACTTTCAGCGTGAATTGCCTCGCGCACACTGACCCCGGCTTCTTTGATCTTCACATCAATATCCGCCTCAATGCGAATTTCCGGTATCAGTTGCCGTAATAACCGTTCCGTCTGTGCTTTGGCCAACGGATTGGAAGCCAGACTTAGAATCCGGATGCGCGAACCGCGCCATTCCGGGTTACGGGTCAACAGGTAGGCGAGCAGGAGCATCAGATCGCCATTCTGCTGCAGGCCGCCCCACCAGACGTGGACCGTCAGAAGATGGCCCTCTCTGCCCTTTGGCAAGCCTTTGATGCGAGCGAGAATAAACGACTGATGAAGCCGCTGGAATTTACGAATGTTGCGCAGAAAAACGATCAGGCGCTGAGACTCATCGGGCCAGCCAAGCAGAACTGTGTTGCTTTCAATACCGGCAATACCGTTGGCCTGCGCCAGGGCAACGATGCCGTTCTCGACATTTTCCACCACCCCGACCTGGGCAAAGGCAATAAGACCTTCGCTCCGCAAGATATCTTCCATTTCCTGTTGGCGCTGCTGGGGATCCAGATCAAGATCGAGGAGACTGCCGGGAACCAGCTCGCAAACTGTCAGAACACCACGATCCTGACCAAACCAGCTCCCATAGCGCACCAGATCGAGACGGCGTTCAATGCGTCCGACAAACACCAGCAGATGCGGGCGCCAGTTGCGTGCCGTCATCGGGTGACGGGTCAGGCGGATCAGTGCCCAACGGATCAGTGCTTCGTAAATATCACGGCGGACATCACCCCAATCCGCCTTGCGCTCGCGCCGCGCCAGAAAAAACCACAGGCCCAATTCCACCACCAGGGCAATGACCCCCGCCAGGGGTTGAATCAGCATCATGGCGGCAAAACACCCCAGGGCGCCGAGCAAGGGCAGGGACCAGTGCAGGCGAATTGTCGGACGCCAGGAGGGATTGCCGGACAACCCTTCAAGGGCCGCTACCAGATTGATGGTGCCATAGACGGTGAGGAAAAACATGGTCACGACGATAGCAACGGCATTGAGATTGCCGAGCAGTACGGCCGCCAGAGCAATGGCAATGGTGACTGTAAGGGCATTGTGCGGACCGCTGCCGTTTTTTCCGGCCGCCAACCAGCGTGGAGCCAGACGGTCAATGGCCAGGGCCTGCAAGGTTCGCGGACCCGCCAATGCCGAACCGACCGCCGATGAAAAGATGGCCCCCCACAGCCCCGGCAGAATCAACCAGGGCCCGAGCACGGCCAGTTTCGTCCAGATCAGCGCATCACTGCGCAGGGCCTCGGCATCGGCGCCAAAATAGAGCACCAGCGGCACCGTCAGATAGATCACAAAGCCGGTCAGTACCGCTGCCAGGGTACCTAAGGGAATGGATTTTTTCGGATCGCGCAGATCACCGGACAAACCAAGGCCAGCCATAATGCCGGTAACCGCCGGGAAAAAGATTGCAAAGATCATCCAGAAACCGGCCAGTTCAACAGGCTCCAGGGCGGTGGCAACCGCAACGTCACTACCTTTGCCCAAAGCCACCCCGAAGATCAAGGCGACCAGCGACAGGGCGATCAATGCCATCACCGGTACTTGTGCCCTGAGGGAGAACTCGGGTCCACGCGAAGTCAAAACGCCAACCAGCAGAATAACGATAAAAGCGACCAAAGGAACCGGAATCCCCGGCCACAGAATGCGCAGGGATTCGGCAAAACCGTAGGCATAGAGTGTGATGGAGAGAGCCTGACATAAAAACAGGGGCAGACCGATGGCGGCACCGATTTCCAGGCCCAGACTGCGCGAAATTATGTAGTAGGCACCACCAACACCGACGCGGGTATTGGTGGCTACAGCGGAAAGAGAGATGGCGGTTACCAAAGTGATGAGGTTAGCGAGGAGAACGACCAGCAGGGTTTTCAGCAGCCCGAGGTTGCCGACCACCCAACCGAAGCGCAAATACATGATAACGCCGAGGATGGTCAGTATCGTCGGGGTATAAACGCCGAGAAAGGTTCCGAGCTTGTGGCCGTTTTTTCCTGTGGTTGGAACAAGAAAACGAAATAGTGACAATTGAACCCCCGCTACAGCAAAGCGCTATCCGAACTTCGGGAGTCTAGCAGAAAGGTGCCGGGCTCACAATTATCCTGCTTGTTTGCCCATGTTGAATTTTACTGCTGCAACTCAATCAAGAAATTTTCCAACCAATATTGACAGCAACCCTGCTATTATTGTCGGACGTTAAAGCCTCAATACAGAATCTACAACAAGAAAGGGGAAACCATGGATGTTTTTGATTTTGCAATAAAGATGGAAACAGATGCCGAAGCCTATTACCAGAAGCTGGCGCAACAGACCGACATAGAAGGCATCAGGAATATTTTCCTGGATCTGGCTGCTGACGAAAAAAAACACTTTGAGATTTTCAAATCCATGAAGGAACGCGCTGATATCGCTGCCATGAGGGACAGCGAGGCGTTGAACAACGCCAGAAATATCTTTGAAAAACTACTGCACGCCAAACCCACAGTGAGCGATCTTCAGCACAATCTCGAGGCCTATCAACATGCCATGAAAATGGAGGCCCAAGCGGCACGGGTCTATGAAGAAGCCTTGACCCATGAAACCAACCTCGAGGTGAAAAAACTGCTCCAGCGCGTCATTGAAGAGGAGCAAAAGCATTACAACATCATTGAAAACCTGTATGACTTCATCAACGCACCCAATGAGTACCTCGCGTGGGGAGAATTCAGCAATCTTGAGGAGTTCCGCAATTTCGGTCGCGACACTGACGTCTGAACCATCCCGGCATAAGGGTGATGGTTGCCGTCGCCTTATCACCTGTAGTTTAAATTTTCGACGCAGGTTCGCACAAGGAACAGCCTGGTGCAACAAAAGCCGTCTTGGTGGTATGTGTATGCCTCTTTGGCACCATACCTGATCGTTACACGTATCTGTTAACAACCGATCGTAAAGGAGGCCTGGACCATGGGATTCGCACCCTCAGCTATGCAATTAACAAGTAGTGCATTTAAGAACTCTGGTGACATTCCAACCAAGTACACCGGTGAAGGAGTAGATGTTTCACCCCCTTTGGCCTGGACTGATGTGCCTGCCGACACCAAGGGCTTCGCTGTCATCTGCCATGACCCGGATGCACCGCTGGTCTCCCCCAATGGCACCTATGGCTTTGTTCACTGGGTGTTGTATAACATCCCGGCCAAGGTGCACAGCCTGGAAGAAGGGGCATCGACATACACTCAGGGGCAGAACAATTTCGGCAACGCAGGTTATGGCGGTCCCATGCCACCGGAAGGCCACGGTACCCATCAGTACTATTTCTGGATCCTTGCGCTGGATAAAACGACAGAGTTGCCCGAAGGGTTGAATATGTGGCAATTGCTGGAAGAACTTGAGCCACATATTATCGGCATGAACCGACTGATCGGAACCTATAAACGAGGGTAATGGGAAGCGCAGGGGGCTAATTGGTAAGTTTCTGATCCGGAAACGAGCAGTTTTTCGCAAGGTCAAGGAAATCAAGGATTTGTACGGAGGCGGAGTGCTTTGCGCCGCACAAGCAACATCGAAGATTGACGCGAAGTTTGCCGAAAAGGGGTGTTCTCGGACAGAAACTAGTTGAACTGCCTGACATATTCATACATGGCAATGGTCGCAGCGTTACTGACATTCAAACAATGGATCGAGCCGAACTGGGGAATCGCCAGAGGTTCAATGTCTGCATAAGAGTCCTGACCGAAGCTGAAACCGAACTCCTCATGGCCGAAAATAAAAGCGCTTCTGGCAGGAAAATCAACCTCGTACAAGGGGGTTTCGGCGTCTGCCCGGAGTTGAAAAAAACGGTAACCCTGATTGCTGAGCAGCCGGTAACAGGCAGTAAAATCCTCATGAAACACAGCCGGCACCTTGCGGAAGGAGCCTTTTGCTGGAGACGGATCAAAGGGACCGATATTGATCAGGTGGACGGCAGCAGCACCGAAGGCCTCGGCACTACGGAAGATCTTGGGGACATTGAAGCCGGCCTTGAGCTGGTCGAGAAGCAGGACAAATTCGTGAGGTCCGGGCTGCGCCAGAACATTTTTCTGCCGTTCCTTGCGATAGCGCGTCAGCCAGGTCCGATCCCGCTTAGTGCTCACCTTATCCGTTCCTCCTTGACCGCGCTCATAACCAGAGCCGCGCACCATCGTACAGCAACTCCAGCTCCAGCTGATCGGCGCGCTCCAGCAACTGCGGTCCGAGATGGCTCAGCACCAGCCTTTGGGTGGAAAAACGCTCTTTCTCACGCAGCAGGGTGACATAATCGAGGTGACCTGGAGTCGGCTGGTCATAACTGAAACATTCGCAGACAAACAGATCGCTGCCCTGTGCCAGCAACGGCAACTGCTCGGTCCATTCAGTATCACCGCTGTAACTGACGCTGCGTCCGCCGATCTCAACCCGGATCCCCAACGCCTGCGCGCCACCGCCGTGGACAACCGGCACGCAGCTGATGCGGGCACCCTGAACAGCAACTGCCGCAGCAGAATCCAGAACCCGGTAAGTGACCGCAAAACCGAGACCATCTGCGAGGACTCCCGGATAAAGGGCATTGAATACCTGTTCAACCCGCTGCTGCAGACCTTCCGGACCAATGCAAAGCAGCGGACGGGTACGGCGGTGCAGATATTTACCGGCCAGCAGCAGATAAGGGATGCCGCCAAAGTGATCGCCGTGAAGATGACTGACGATCACCACATCAAGTTGGTCGGCGTGGATGCCGCAGCGCATAAAACCGGCCGGGCTGGATGCGCCGCAGTCGAGGAGAAACTGTGCTTCGCCCCAAGTAAGATGATAGCAGCTGTGCAAGCGACCACCGGAATGGAAGGCATCGCCGCTGCCGACACAGGTGACGATCAGTTCAATGGGAGTGACGTTGGTCATCAACGAATCCGTTCATTGCCCGCGCGCACTACGCACCAGAGCGAGAAACTCGACATAATTGTTGACATCGCTAACTTTTTCGCGGATTTCGCCAACCTTGAAGGTTGCCGCGATATCAGCAAGGATTTCCAGCTGCACGCCGTCATCATCATGGGGGGCGAGAATCAGAAATATCACCTTGGCGGGAACCGCATCCGGCGCATCAAAATCGATGCCGGCGCGTGACAATCCAACCAGAACCAGCGGCTCGCTCAGCCCCGCCAGGCGGGCATGCGGAACAGCGACCCCCTGGCCAATACCGGTCGACATCATTTTTTCCCGGGCATACACCGCCCGGGTAATTTCTTCGGACTTTTTATCTGTCAAGGGACCGGCCAGTTTGGCGAGTTCATGAATGGCCGCCCAGCGGTCGCTTGAATCGAGCCGGAGGATAAAGCCTTGCGGTGGAAAAAAATTCACAAAACGTCTGGCTTTTTTCAGTCGCAGTACCTGCTGCATCAGTGGCCCGCTGAGTAACGAGGTGACCAGAGCCATCACCACCAGACTGACAAACACCTCCTGGGAAATCAACTCAAATTGCAAGGCCAGCACACCCAGAATAATCCCCATGGTGCCTTGCGCACTCATGCCAAAACTGACGCCCAGGGATTCGCGCATTGGCAGTCCGCCCAGACGCGCCCCCAGGGTGCTTCCGAGTATTTTGCCGGACATGGCCAGCAACAGGATCACCAGCGTCAACCACAGATTAAAGTTGTCGACAAAGTTGACCCTTAATCCGATGCTGGCAAAAAACAGCGGGGCAAAAATGAATGAGACAAACTGTTCGATGGTGGTGCGGGTACGTTCGTTCAGATGTTTTGAATCACCCAGGGCGACACCCGCAAGAAACGACCCGAAAATGGCGTGAATACCGATCCATTCGGTAAAAGCGGCAGCCAGCAAGCAGAAGGAAAGGGCAAAACCGAGGATGCCGCCCGGCCAACTGCTGTGGGCCTGAACCCAGGGGAGAAGATGATTGAGCAGTAGCGGCATCACCATGATCATGACCAGCACAAAGACCAGGGTCATGCCGATAGTATAACCCAGGGGCATCACCTGCCCGACACCGAGCATGCCCAGCACCACGGCAAAAACCAGCCAACCGAGCAAATCGTTGAAAACCGCGGCCGCAATGATCGTAACCCCCAGATCACTGCGGTAAATGTTGAGATCCATGAGAATCTTGGCAATGATCGGCAAAGCTGAAATGGAGAGGACTGTTGCCATAAACATGGCGAAAGCGAGAGGGTGAGCCCCCTGCTGGAAGCCGAGCAATCCCGGTGCCCACCAGCCTGCCATAAAACCAAATGCGAAAGGGAAAAACATCCCCAGCAAAGCGACATAAAGCGCAACCTTGCCCTGACGCCACACCGTTGACAGGTCAATCTCCATCCCTGCCACCAGAAGAAACAAGGTAATCGCCAGGGTAATCAGCCCGTCAAAAGCCAGGGCACCGCCGCCGGACAGGGGAAAAAGAAAAGCACTCCAGTGCGGAAACAAGGTCCCGAATACCGTTGGCCCCCACAATATACCGGCCGTTATTTCGCCGAGCACGGCAGGCAGGCCACTGGCGCGCGCCAATTCCCCCAATAATCGGGCAGAGGCAAGCAGCACTCCAAGAGCCAGAAACAGAGCGGTGATCTCAGTGTGGGAGAGTTGGGACATGCAGCCAATCTCAGCGTTAAGGGACAGAAAAGGGCAGCCTGTGGCTGCCCTTTTCTGCTCCACTGTTATTTAACTGAACCGTGAGAACAATCTTCAATTCTGCAGAAACCGCTCGGCAGCTTTGGCTTGCTCACTGGCAGGGTAGCTATCGATCAGTTTGCGCATGGTCGCCCTGGCGTTCTGCCCGTCGCCGAGGGCATTAAAGGCCAACGCTTGTTTGTACAGAGCATCCGGCGTTTTACTGTGGCGCGGATAACGGCTGATCACATCCTGAAACTGGAGGATCGCCAGCTCAAATTTTTTGTCACCATACATGGCTTCGCCCGTCCAGTAGAGGGCATTGACATAGAGATCGTGATGCGGATGATTCCGGGCAAAAGCCTCCATCTGATTGCGACCACGGACAAAGTCGCTACCATCAAGGATCAGCCGCAAGGCTTGCTCATACTGCTGTTCCGGAGTCTGCTGCGGTATTTGCGCTATTTGCGGTTGTACCGGCGCGGCGCTTGCTGCAGCAGCCGTTACGCCCCCAGCCTCCAGTTCCTCAATGCGACTGGTCAGGGAATCGACCTGCAGGTTCAAATCATCCTGAATCAGGCGCAGCTCCTGGGCAAGATCGCGCTGCTGTCGCCCCAGATCGTCAATTAAGCCATTAACCGAATGAAACTCGACGCGCATGTTATCGAGGCCTGCCTGCATTTCCGCCACCTGTCGCTGCAAGCCGGTGCCATCTGTTACTTCTGCCTGCGCCGTCTCAGACTGCTGAACTTCCAGTTGCGCCAGCCGTCGCTTCATCTGTTCGAGGTCCATTTCCATACGCAGCTGGGTCTGGCTCGGGGGGACACAGCCGCCTATCAATAACATCAGCATTATAGCCAAGGCTAAACGCATTTTTTCCTCCTGCTGCAACTAAAAAGGCCGCTCATCATGACAATGGGCGGCCTTGGTCCGTCAAATGGACATATTAGCGGGAAATCTTGAATTCTGCCCGACGATTCTTGGCCCAGCCTTCCTCGTTGCGCTCCAAGGCGATGGGCATTTCCTCGCCGTAGGAGATGATCCGCAGACGATCTGCGCCAACCCCGAGGGAAACCAGGAAATTGCGGGCAGAAATGGCACGACGCTCACCCAGTGCCAGGTTGTATTCATCGGAGCCACGCTCATCGGTATGCCCTTCGATCAGCACATTGACCTGGGGAGCGGCACGCAACAGACCGGCATTGTTAACCAGAATCTGCTTGGCCTCTTCGGTCAGGTCGGATCGGTCGAAATCAAAGTGAATGCGCTGCAACCCGGCAGCGGCGGCGCGGCGCGCCTCGGCAGCGGCTTCTTCAGCAGTCAAAGCCACACGGGTATCAGTAATGGGCGTTTCCTGCACCGCACGTACCGGTTGCTCAACAACAACCTGGGTCGGCTGTGCCGGAACAGTTTCCTCAACAACGGGTTGCTTGGCACACCCGACACTAATAAACATCACAGCAGAAACAACAACCAACAAACGAACAACAGACAAAAATTTCATACCCAACCGCTCCTTTCGCATATGCGAGAAATGATGATAAAGCTATTTTATAATTAATCAAAGATAGCATTATACAATAACGCTATAGAAAAACAACAATGATCGCTTGATCGGCAAATTACCAGCGCCCTGACCAGGCTGGATGCGACGCCCGGTCACCGGCAGCGGCAATGCGCCTGGCGCCACTGCCATCGGCGCGCATCATCCACAGCGATTTTCCGCGGCCATCATCATGGGAATAGACCAGAAAGCGTCCGTCGGGGCTCCAGCGTGGATGCTCCTTGCTACCGCCACCAAAGGTGACTTGCCGCTCGTCACTGCCGTCAGGATTAATAGTGAAGAGGTTGAAGATCCCATTTTCCATACGTGAAAAGACAATCCGCTCGCTCTTCGGATTCCACGCCGGAGTGGCATTGTAGCGCCCGTCATAGGTCAACCGCCGTACCTCGCGGGTGTGAATGTCAACGATAAAAATGTGGGGATTGCCAAGCCGATCCGAGACAAAAGCGATACGATTACCGTCCGGCCCCCAGGAAGGGTCAACATCAATGGCGTAGTGGTTGGTCAGGCGCCGCAACAGGGTACCATCGGTACCGATCAGATAGATCTCGGCATTGCCGTCTTTTGACAGGGTCAAAGCAATCTGCCGTCCATCCGGGCTGTAACGGCCGCTGATATTCAGCCCCTGCTGGAACGACAGGCGCGATTCCTGGCCGGTGTACACTTCCTTGCGGAACAGGTCGGGGTTTTCCTGCTGGTAAGAAGTAAAAGTCAGCTCTTTGCGGGTCGGTGAAAAATCGGGATTCAAAACGATCGAGCGATGATCGGTCAAACGCACCGCACCATGACCGTCAACATCCATCAGATAGAGTTCCTTGTTCCCGGTCTGTTCGGAAACATAGGCAATTTTGGTGGCAAAAGGCCCGCTTTCGCCGGTTAACTGCTCTAACACCTGATCGGCAAAGGTATGAGCGATCTTGCGCACATCGTTGCGCTGACCGACATAGCGCCGACCGGTGAGCAGCCGTTGACTGGTAACATCGTAAAGGCGCATATCTACAGTCAACTGCTCGCCACTGAGCTGGTAGCCCCCCTTGATCAGCAACTCGCTACCAAGGACACGCCATTGGGGGAAATTGACATCGCTGCGTTGCAGGCCAAGCTGCCTGGCATCACTTAAAAATGCAGCGGGGTCAATAAAACGAAAGAGCCCGGAAAATTCCAGGTCGTATTCCAGCACGCGATCAAACTCTGCGGCAATCTCCGGATGGGCTGTGGTTATCGGCAGAATCCGGGTCAGGGCCAGAGGAATCGCCTGCTGCCCGGGCGAACTGATCTCGATACGGCTGGCAACAGCGGGACCGGCAAAGATCAGGGTTGGAAAAATAACGATAAACAGACGCAACAATAACTTCATCAATCCAGCATCTCCTTGAGATTGAAGGTAATGGTGAACTCCATGGTCTGGGGCAACGGCTGGGGCAGTTGCTGGGAACGGGTCAGGGCACGCACCAGGGATTCATCAAAGGCGGCATGGCCGGAGCGACTCACCCAGCTGAAACTGGTTCGGGTGCCGGCCGCATTGTAGGTGACACGAACCACCGCCTCCGGATTACCGACTGCCAGACCGCGTGGGAAGTTCCAGTTTTGACGGATAAATTCCTGGACATAGGCGGGGGCACTGACCCCGGCCTCACTGCCGCGACCGTCGGGCATACCGACCGGTGCGTTGGCAATGGGAGACTGGGGTGCCTCAGCCTGCGCTCGTGCAGCTGCCCGCAACGCATCAAGACGCGCCTGGCGCTCGCGCTCATCCTCTTCCCGTTGGCGTTGCGCCGCCATTTCCGCCAACCGCTGCTCACGCCCGCGATCTTCCAGCCGGCGCTGCTGTTCGGCCAGGCGCTGACGTTCAGCTTCCTCACGCTTGCGTTGCTCCTCGGCAAGTCGACGTTTCTGGGCTTCATCGCGCTTACGTTGTTCTTCAGCCAGACGTTTCTTCTCAGCTTCATCGCGCTTGCGCTGCTCCGCAGCCAGGCGCTCTCGTTCCAGTTCTTCCGGGTTCGGCCCGGGAATCAATTCCGCTTCGGGTTCAGGCGCGGGTTCAGGAATCGGCTCCGGTTTCCGCAGCGCAGCAGTAGGGGCCGGTTCCGGTGCCGGTGGTTGCGGTGCTGCTTCGGGGCGACCGGCCTGCGGATCCAATACCGGTGCATTGACCAGATTAACCCGGTACACCGGCGGTGCAGCAACCGGGGCACGCTGAAAAAAAGGGGTCATATAGAAAGCAACCAGCAGCAGATGGAGCAACACCGACACACCCAGCATTTTGAAAAAGTCGGTTTCCAGTCGCGGCGGACGGCTGTACTTTCGGTTAGAACGCAAAGGCGTCATGGCAGATTCAGTCTTCCGGCAAACGGGTAACCATCCCCAGCTTGTCGACCCCGGCCTGTTTGATGGCTGCCATTACCTGCACCACCAGTCCATAGGCAACAGTCTGATCCGCTTCGAGAAATACCTGCAGATCGGGACGATTCTGCAGCGCCTGGCGGACAACCCGCTCAAGACTGCCGATCCCCTCAACGTCAGCCCGATCAACACTGATCTGGCCGTTGCGCTGCAGCACCACCACCATCGGCTCAATATCCGCCGGCAATCCGGGAGTCTGCTGAACCTGAGGCAGATCGATCTCGAGCCCCTGATCGAGCATCGGCGCGGTGACCATGAAGATAATCAGCAGCACCAGCATGACATCGACAAAGGGGGTGACGTTGATATGCGCCATGGCGCTGCGGCGGGGACCGCTACGTCTGACATCCATGCTATTTGCCCCGCTCCATGCGCTCGAGAATGTTCAAAAATTCCTGGCTGAAATTGTCCATTTCACCAATCAGTTCATTAACCTTGTTGAGGAAGTGATTGTAGCCGATAACCGCCGGAATCGCCGCCGCCAGGCCAATGGCGGTAGCGACCAGAGCTTCAGAAATACCCGGGGCGACAACCGCCAGGGAGGCGCTACCGGTCTGACCGATGCCGTGAAAGGCATCCATAATCCCCCAGACCGTACCAAACAGACCGATAAAGGGGGTAATGGAGCCGGTGGTGGCAAGAAAGGTCAGGTATTTTTCCAGCCGCTGGGTTTCCTGGGTCGTCGCACGGCGCAGGGCACGGGCGACGATGTCGGTACTCGGCATGCGGCTGGTGAATTCTTCTGCTGCTGTTTCATCAGCCGGGCGTTTTTTCAGTTGCAGCAATTCATGATACCCCTCACGGAAGAGGCTGGCGACAGGGGAATTGCTGAATTCCTTGACCCCCTGGCCGATCAGATCAAAACGCTTCTTGCTCCAGAAAAAATCGAGGAAGCGGTCGGTCTCGGCCATGGCTTTACGCACAACCGCCAGTTTGTAAAAAATGATCGCCCAGGACACCAGGGAAAAATATACCAGAATAATCAGGACACTTTTAACCACCGGTCCGGAACTTAATACGAGTTCGAGCAAGGGAGACTCTCCTGTTTTTATGTAGATGTTTGTCAGATTTTTGCCGCTGGATTATCCGGCAGCGCATCTCTTCAAGTCAAGTTGTCGACGACGGTATCGGGACTGTGTTTTAGCCCCTTTTTGATATGAATCGCTGTTGACGAGTGGGGCGTGCGTGTCACCAGACGCAACAGGGCGGGCAGATCATCAAGATCATCCCATGGCTCGAGCAGTATCGAACGCAACCCCAGTTGAGTTGCTTTGGCCAGGGTTTGTTCAAGAACCTCACCGGTACTCCAGGTCATTTCCTGGAACAGCTGCGCATGGTGGGTCGTTTCACCGACCAGATAAAAACCGCCATCGAGGGCCGGGCCATGAACCAGATCGGCACCCTCCAGGGCGCTGAAGGCCTGTTCGATCCGTTCCAACGGCAGATCAGGGGCATCGCTGCCGATCAGCACTGCTGCTGCATAACCTGCGCTAAGCCAGTCTGACAAACACTGTGCCATGCGCGCGCCCAGATCGCAGCCGCGCTGGGGCACCAGGGTAATGCCGGGAAAATTTGTGGCAAACCAGCTTGCCTCGCCACTGTAGCAGATGGCCAGCTCGCAGTTGGACAGTGTGCGCATGCGCGTTACCGTTTCCTGCAGGCACACCCGATAGAGGTCCGCAGCCTGCTCAGGCGTCAGGGGTGGACAAAGACGGGTCTTGACCATGCCGGGTATCGGTTGCTTGGCAAAAACCCCTAAAATCCGCTTTTTTGTCGCGTCGGAATGGCACTTATCCACTTTTTCCACAGGCTTATCCACAGATCACCGTGCCGCGCGCTCAACCATGGCATAGGCCGAATGGTTGTGAATCGACTCAAAATTCTCACACTGGATACTGAACCAACCAATCTGCTCCACCGCGGCCAGCTTTTCGGTCACCGCCCGCACCATGTCCTCAACAAACATCGGGTTGTCGTAAGCACGTTCGGTCACCGCCTTTTCATCTTCGCGTTTGAGCAAAGCATAGACCTCACAACTGGCACATTCCTCGACCCAGCGGATGAGATCCTCGAGCCAGATATGCTCCCGGTAACGTACGCGCACCGTCACCAGGCTGCGCTGGTTGTGGGCTCCACGCTCACTGATTTCCTTGGAACAGGGGCACAGGGAGGTCACAGGGACCCGCGCCTCAAGCATGAAATCAAAGTCCTGCGCCAGGGTGCCGATCATGCGACACTGGTATTCGAGCAGCCCGCGGGCACCTGACACCGGCGCGCGCTTTTCAATAAAATAGGGAAAGTCGAGCTCCAGATGGGCACGATCAGCGCCCAGGCGGTTTTTCATCTCCACCAGGATGGTCTCAATATTATCAGTACTGATCTCGCCGTGATAGAGGTTAAGTACCTCAATAAAACGGCTCATGTGGGTGCCTTTAAAGTGCGCCGGCAAATCAACATACATATTGACCCGCGCTACTGTGTACTGGCGCTCGCGATATTTATCCTGAACAACAATTGGATAACGAATATCCTTGACACCAACCTTGTCAATGGGAATTCGGCGCTCGTCGGGGCTCTGCTGCAGATCGGGCATCTGCCGGCGCATGAGAAATGAGTGATCAGGATGCATAGGTCAGTGGATCCTCCTGGTTGATTTCGGCGAAGCCTTTCAAGCGTAATCGGCATGAATCACAGTGGCCGCAGGACAGCCCCGCCGGGGTCGGGTCGTAGCAGGAATGGGTCAGGCGGTAATCAACACCAAGGTCAAGACCACAACGAATAATCTCCCCCTTGGTCAGATCGATCAGCGGTGCCTGAATGCGGTAGCCTTGCCCCTCAACCCCGGCCTTGGTGGCCAGATTGGCCAGTTCCTGAAAAGCGCAGATAAATTCCGGACGGCAGTCGGGATATCCGGAATAATCCAAGGAATTGACCCCGATATAGATATCACCAGCTCCCAACACCTCGGCCCAACCCAGGGCAAAGGAAAGGAAAATGGTGTTGCGCGCCGGCACGTAGGTAACCGGAATGCCACCCTTCGCCGGGGCATCCTTGGGAACGGCAATATCGGCCGTCAAAGCGCTTCCCCCCACCAGACGCATATCGATATCAATCACCAGATGTTTGACGGCACCGATCAGCGGCGCATATTTGCGCGCCTTTTCCAGCTCAACGGCATGACGCTGACCATAGTTGAAGCTCAAGGCATAGGGAGTAAACCCCTGCTCTTTGGCGATGGCCATGCAGGTGGTTGAATCGAGGCCACCACTATAAAGGACGACGGCCTTTTTCATGATGTCACCCGATAAGGTGCGCCATGCACCTCATAAAAGTTGCCCGTACCGAGGCGATGAATCTTCAGCAGATTGGTAGTTCCGGGGGCTGACACCGGGCTACCCATGGTAATCACCACCACATCGCCGGGCTTTAACAGCCCTTTTTCAAGTACGACTTTCTCAACCGAGGCAATCTGCGCTTCCGTATCCCCCTGAATATCTACGCGCAGGGAGCTGACGCCGCGATACAAGGCGAGATGGCGACGCACCTGTTGGGTCGGCGTCACCGCATAAATCGGCAGGGAAGGGCGGTACTTGGCCACCAGGGTCGCGGTACTGCCGGTCTGGGTAAAGGCGAGGATTGCCGCTGCGCCCACATGCTCCGCCGCCTGGCAGGCCCCCTGACCAATGACATCAGGGATATTCTGGTGAACCGTCGCATGCTCGAGCTTGAAGGAGCGTCGTGGATTCAGGTTCTGGTCGGCTTCGACATCATGGGCGATGCGGTTCATCACCTCAACCGCGGCCACCGGAAACAGACCGGCTGCAGTTTCCCCCGACAGCATCACCGCATCGGTTCCATCGAGAATGGCATTGGCAACATCGGAGGTTTCGGCGCGGGTCGGACGCGGATTGCCGATCATGCTTTCGAGCATCTGGGTAGCGGTAATCACCGGCTTGCCGGCTTCATTGCACTGGCGGATAATCCCCTTTTGGATCAACGGCACCTGCTCTGAAGGCAGTTCAACCCCGAGATCACCGCGCGCTACCATCACTCCGTCGGTAGCCGCGAGAATGTCGCTGAAGTTGGCTACCGCTTCCGGTTTTTCAATTTTGGCAATCACCCGAATCGGGGAATGGTGATCAAAAATAATCTGTTTGAGCTGACAGATCTCTTCCGCCGTGCGCACAAAGGACAGGGCCACCCAGTCGAGTTCCTGGGCGATGGCAAACTCAAGATCAACGTAATCTTTGGCGGTCAGAGCCGGGGTCGAGACCTTGACGCCGGGCAGGTTGATCCCTTTGCGGTCTTTTAGTTGCCCCCCCTGCTTTACCACACAATGAACCTCTACACCATTGCTGCGCACCACTTCGAGTTCCAGCTGTCCGTCATCCAGCAAAATCCGATCACCGGTCTTGACGTCACCGGGCAGATCCTGATAGTTGGTCGGGATGATGCCGTCACTCCCTTCAACGTCAACAGTGGTGACGATCACCTCCTGGCCACGAGTCAGGGTCTGGGCACCGCCGCGCATCATGCCGGTACGAATTTTCGGCCCCTGAAGATCACCAAGGATCGATACTGCCTTGCGGTGTAATATCGAAAGTTCACGAATCTGATCAATCCAGACACTTTTCTGCTCCAGTTCACCGTGGGAAAAATTCAACCGGAACACATCTACCCCGGCTTTGAGCAGGTTTTCGAGCTGCTCACGCTCACCACAGGACGGCCCTACCGTGGCAACAATTTTGGTATGTCGATACATCTGTTCCTCCAACACAAAGTACTAATATTATGTCTATTGCAAAAAATCGCAGTGGCTGCAACCTGGAATCCCTGATAACCGCCGGATACTAACCTGCCGGATCCTGTTGCTCCCCCCAGACACCCATGGTATATATTCGCATTGATCTTTCGGTGGTCACATAGGTGCCGGCCAACAAAACCAATTTTTTGCATACAAGTCTATAACAATAACATGAAGCGTCTGCTAACATACCTTTTTTTCGTTGTTCTCGCCACACCCCTGCTGGTCATTGCGGTACTGCTCGGTGCCTACTTTTATATTTCCGCAACCTTGCCGCAGGTCGACTCACTGGCAGACTATCGTCCGCCACTGATTACCACCATTTATGCTGACGACGGCACGGTGATTGCCGAATATTCCCGCGAACGACGTTTTTTGGTGTCCTACGATAAAATACCGAAAACCCTGGTCCAGGCATTTGTTGCCGCCGAAGATGCCGCCTTTTTCAAGCACCAGGGAATCGATTTTGTCTCTATTATGCGCGCCGCCATCAACAATATTAAAGCGGGAGGTATTTCCCAGGGGGGCAGCACCATTACCCAGCAAGTGGCCAAAACCATGCTGCTGACCCCGGAGCGCACCTTTACCCGTAAATTCAAGGAAGCGATTCTCGCCTGGCGCATGGAGCAGGCCCTGACCAAGGAAGATATCCTCTCTATCTATCTGAACCAGATCTACCTCGGTCACCGTTCCTATGGGGTCGAAGCGGCTGCCCGCAGCTATTTCGATAAAAGCGTTGAAGAATTAACCCTGGCCGAGTCGGCCATTCTCGCCGGGCTCCCCCAGGCGCCGAGCCGCTATTCCCCCTATCGCCATTATCAGCGCGCCATGGATCGTCAGAAATATGTCCTCGGGCGCATGCTTGAAGAGGGCTTTATCACCCCGGCCGAGCAGCTTGCCGCAGAGGTCGAAGAGGTGGTGATTACCCCGCGACTGAACACCCTGCTCGACGTCACCGCCTATTTCAACGAACAGGTGCGCCGTTATCTTGAACAGCGCTTCGGTGAGGATCTTCTCTATACCGGCGGCCTCCAGGTTGAGACCAGTATTAACCTCAAACTGCAACAGGCAGCGCAGCATGCCGTCAAACAGAACCTGCGCGCCCACGACAAGCGCCGCGGATTTCGTCCCGTCGAGATTGTCCTTGATGCAGCCGCGCAGACTGAATTTTTAGCCGCTCAGGTTGAGGAATTTGCTGACCCCGGGCTAGAAGCTGGTTCAGAATTCCAGGCTCTGGTCATCGGTCGCGATGGTGATCAGATTCTCTGCCACATCGGCGATCGTACTGGTACCATCTCTATCAGCGCCAGCGACTGGGCCGGCTCTATTGAAGTGGTTGCCGGCGATAGCGAACCGGTCGGCAACGCCGACGGTGGTCGCGTCACCCGTTTGCCCATTGGTGCCCTGATTGATGTACGGATCCTCAATACCACTAACAAAACGCTGGAACTGGCACTGGAGCAGGAACCTCTGGCCCAGGCGGCCCTTGCCGCCATCGATCCACGCACCGGTCAGATCCGTGCCATGGTCGGTGGTTATGACTTTGGCAAAAGCCAGTTTAATCGGGCGATCCAGGCCCGGCGCCTGCCCGGCTCGGCATTCAAACCTCTTATTTATGCCGCCGCCCTTGATCGAGGCTACACTCCGGCCAGCATTATTCTTGATACTCCTCTGATCTACGAAAACCGGCTTGTTGACACCGGTGACATAGAAGAGTGGAAACCACGGAACTACGAAGAAAAATTCCATGGGCCAACCCGCTTCCGCGATGCCCTGGCCCTGTCGCGCAATGTTGTAACCATCAAAATTCTTGAAGATATTGGTGTTGGCTACGCTGCCGGCTATGCTCAGAAACTGGGAATCGAAACGCCCCTGCAGCGCGATCTGTCCATGGCTCTCGGCTCAACGGCCGTAACCCCCATGGAACTGCTCACGGCCTATACGGTCTTTGCCAGTGGCGGCATCCTCTTGCCGCCAACCTACATTACGCGGATCCGCGACCGGGACGGGCGCATCCTCGAATCCATCGATCCAACCGACTTTGCTACCGGTATGGCCGCCGATCAGCGCCTGATCCGCCAGGCCCCGCGACGGGTGATCTCACCGGAAACCGCCTACCTGACTACTAACATCATGGAAAGTGTGGTCCAACACGGCACCGGGCGTCAGGCACGAGTGCTGAATCGTCCGTCCGCAGGGAAAACCGGCACCACCAATGACCTGAAAGACGCCTGGTACGTCGGCTATATTCCACAACTGGCCGCCGTTTCCTGGATTGGCTATGATGAGGAACAACCCCTCGGCCGCAGCGAGACTGGCGGACGTGCCGCCCTGCCGGCCTGGATCGCGTTCATGCAGGAAGCGATCAAACTGTATCCGGTCGAGCATTTCCCCGTTCCGGACGCCATCGAATTCTTCCCCATCGATCGACAGAATGGTCTACTCGTTGCGGAAGACTATAAGGATGCTTATTACGAAGCCTTTTCTCCCGGCACTGCACCAACCCGCATGAGCAGCGAGCCGCAGTTCAAGGCACGCGACTTTTTTCGTCTGGATCTTTAAGCGCCGGCCCTCTATAACGATACAATCCACCTCTTTTGCCCACTCCAGCGCTATTGTCATTAAGCTGTTTTGTGCTATAAAGCCACAGTTTAGTCAATTTCCCTGCGGATATGCGTAAATCTAAAAAACCGATCTTCAGTCATTTTCAAGGAGGAAAGAGATGCCAAGTTTCGATATTGTCTCCAAGGTTGATCTGCAGGAGGTCGATAATGCCGTCAATCAGGCGATCAAGGAGATCACCCAGCGCTTTGATTTCAAAGGAACAGTCAACGAACTGGAACTGGAAAAGGATGCCCTG
This sequence comes from Pelovirga sp., assembly GCF_059864205.1. Taxonomy (NCBI): domain Bacteria; kingdom Pseudomonadati; phylum Thermodesulfobacteriota; class Desulfuromonadia; order Geobacterales; family Geobacteraceae; genus Pelovirga; species Pelovirga sp. Next base: position 19,533 of record NZ_JCBCBS010000197.1, on the reverse strand, counting down.
AAGATTCTCGCTGCTGACGAATACAAGCTCGAAGCGATCAAGGATATCCTCATCGGCAAGCTGGTGCGCCGCGGTTTGTCCCCCAAATGTTTTGACTACGGCAAAATCGAACCGGCATCAGCGGGTGCCGTGCGCGTGCGGGTCACCATCATCCAGGGGATCAGCAAGGAAAAAGGCAAGGAAGTCGTCAAGCTGATCAAGGACACCAAGCTCAAAGTGCAGGCCCAGATCATGGAAGATCAGGTGCGGGTTACCGGCAAAAAAATTGATGATCTGCAGGAAGTGATGCAGTTCCTCAAGGGGCAGGACTTAGGGATTGAGCTGCAATTTGAGAATCTGCGCTCCTGATTTTTTGTATCTGTTCAGCACAGGATCGAGAATCCTATGTCAAGGGACGCTTTTCGTCATCCATGACCGCTTGTTGTCGCCGTCCATGGCGACGAACACCCTTCGCACAGGATCCCCGATCCTGTGCGAAGGACAGCAGCTGAATAGTTACGATTTTTTTATCTTTCCGGCAGTCTCTGTCGAATCTGTTGTTAACCTCTGCTGGTGGAAATCTGCATGTCCGTGAATACACTCAATGTCAGTCTGGTCAGCCTCGGTTGCCCGAAAAATCTCGTTGATGCCGAGGTCATGCTTGGCCATTTGCCCGCCGAGCGTTTCAACATCGTTGTCGAAGAGGATCAGGCCGACATTATTATTGTCAACACCTGTGCCTTTATTAATGATGCCAAGGAAGAATCGGTGGACACCATCCTCGAGGTGGCCGAACACAAGCACAGCGGACGCTGCAAGTTACTGATCGTTGCCGGCTGTCTGCCCCAGCGCTACCAGGAGCAGCTACAGGAACAATTACCCGAGGTCGATCTGTTCATCGGCACCTCGGAAGGGGCTAGGATCGTTGAACTGATCGAACAACAGCTGCAGCTGTCGACCCCCAGCAGCACCATCGGCGTCCCCGATTTTCTCTATGATCACACCACACCGCGGGTTAATTCCTCGCCGGCTTACAGCACCTACGTCAAAATCGCTGAAGGCTGTTCCAACCGCTGTTCCTATTGTGTGATTCCGCAGCTGCGCGGTGATTTGCGTTCGCGCAGTATCGACTCGGTGGTGACCGAGGTGCGCTCCCTGGTGGCGAACGGGGTCACGGAAGTGAACCTGATCGCCCAGGACATCACCGCTTTCGGTCACGACCGCAACGATGGGGCAACCCTGCCCGGGCTGTTGCGCGAACTGGTCAAGATCGACGGTCTGGTGTGGCTGCGCCTGCTCTACGCCTACCCGGAAGGGATCAGCGACGAACTCCTCGACCTGATCGCCGGCGAAGACAAAATCTGTAATTACCTCGATCTGCCGTTGCAGCATATTGATGACAGTATTTTACACCAGATGAATCGCCGCCTCGGCGAAGAAAGAACGCGCGCGCTGCTGACCCGCATGCGCGAGCGGATTCCCGAACTGACCCTGCGGACCACCTTCATCGTCGGCTTTCCCGGCGAGACTCGTGAGCAGTTCGACAAACTGCTGCAGTTTGTCAGTGAGGGACACTTTGAGCGCGTCGGCGTATTCCGCTATTCGCGCGAAGAGGGGACCAGCGCCGCCGAGTTGCCTGATCAGGTGGCGGCACAGACTAAAACCTCGCGTTTCAAGCGCCTGATGAAAGCCCAGGCGCGGGTATCCTTCCAGAAAAATCGCGCCCTGATCGGTCAGATTGAGGAGGTGCTGGTCGAAGGCTACAGTGATGAAACCGACCTGCTGTTAAAAGGGCGCAGCCGCCGCCAGGCCCCGGATATCGATGGCCACTGCCTGATTACCGCCGGTCAGGCAAATATTGGCGACTATGTGAAGTTGCGTATTACCGATTCTTCCGATTACGATCTTATTGGTGAAATCTGCGACCCTGCAGGCAAATGACACAGCAACCGGCAACACCAAAATGGAACACTCGTTTTTACAATAAAGGAGACAGCCATGAAAGTCGTCCTCCCCGTCGCCGGCAAAGGAACGCGCTTGCGTCCCCACACCCACACCAAAGCCAAATCGCTGGTCAAGGTGGCCGGCAAAACCGTCCTTGAGCATATCGTCGAACGCCTCAAGGTTCTGGATATCGATGAGTATATCTTTATCACTGATGAAAATGGCGCCCAGGTTGAAGCCTTCATGGCCGAGCACTTCCCGGAGCTGTGCTGCAGCTATCAGGTCCAGCAACAGCGCCTCGGGCCGGCTCATGCCGTTGCCCTGGCAGCGCCTTCCATCCAGTCGGGCGATGATCTGCTGGTGGTCTTCAACGATACCATCTTTGTTACCGACCTGAACCGGATCGATCAACTCTGTAGTGATGCTGATGGCCTCATCTATTCCCGCGAAGTCGAAGATTATCAACGCTTCGGGGTCAACGTTATGGATGGCGACTACATTGTTGACATGGTAGAAAAGCCGGACACCCCGGTTTCACGTTTAGCCCAGGTCGGTCTCTATTATCTTAAGGATGGTGCCGGTTTTATTGCCGCTATCGAGGCTACCATCGCCGCCGGTGATACGGTCAAGGGGGAATATTATCTACCGGCTGTCTTCATGCGCATGATGGCTGAAGGAAAAAAATTCAAGGCTCCGCAGATCGATGCCTGGCTCGACTGCGGCAAACCTGAGACCCTGCTCGAAACCAATCGTTATCTGCTTGAAGGACGTCACCATATTCATGGTGAGGTGGATGATTGTGTGCTGATTGAACCGGTTCATGTAGAGCGGGGCGCGCGTATCCGTCATTCGATTATCGGACCCCACGTCTCTGTGGCTGCCGGTAGCGAGGTCGACTTCAGTACGATCAGCGACTCGATTATCAATGCCGATTGCAAGGTCAGCCACATGAGCCTTAATCAGTCGCTGTTAGGCGACTCGGTTACCCTGATCGGGGCGCCACGGCGCATGAATATCGGCGACCATTCCCTGATCGTGATGGATCAATAACCAGCGGTATCATCTTAACCATGGAATTAACGTCCTACCTTCCATATCTGATCCCGCCTCTGCTTGGGGCACTGATCGGTTACGTCACCAATTATATCGCCATCCGTATGCTGTTTCGCCCATTACGGGCGTGGCGGCTGTTTGGGTTGCGCGTTCCCCTCACCCCCGGCATTATTCCAGCTAAACGCGGTGAACTGGCACGGCGCATGGGAGAAATGGTCGGGGAGCACCTGTTGACAGCGAGCGATGTCGGACAGGCGCTGGACAAGGAATCCATTCAACTCGAACTACGGATGACAGTGACAGAGAAACTCAGCCAGCTGCTGGATCGTCCCAGCGGATCCCTGGCGAGCCTGGTACCGGAGCATTTTCGTGGGCGCTTCGCTGAAATTGTCCTGCTGGCCCAGAGCAAGTTCGCTGGCTTATTATCGAAATATCTCGCCAGCGATCAGTTTGCCGAGCAGCTGCGCAGCTTTTTGCGCGACCAAGGGGAACAGTGGCTTGAGCGCGACCTTGGCAGCCTGCTGACCCCGGAGCGCAACCGCGCCTGGCAATCCCATCTCGATGCCCGCTATACCCGTCTGTTCCAATCTCCGGCGACCTCAGCCCTGGTCGGTCGCGCCGTTGATCGCAAGGTCGAGCAACTGCTGTTCAGCAAACGACCGTTACGTGATCATTTACCGGCGGAGCTGATCGAGGTGCTGCTGGCCCAACTGGAAAAAGAGCTGCCACCGCTGATTGAAAAATTTGGCGACATGTTCCAGGATCCGGTCTTTCGCGCCCAGTTGGTGAAAAAGGGAAAGAAAGGGATTGACGGTTTCCTTGATTCTCTGGGCGGGCTCGCCGGCCTGCTCAGCGGCTTTATTGACCTGAAAAAGATCTATGCAAAAATTCCCGAATTTCTTGATCGCGCCGGCGATGAAATCGCTATCTGGTTACGTCAACCGCGTACCCGTGAGCAGATGGCGGCCCTGCTGCACCAGCGCATCGACCAATGGTTCGATCGCCCGGTGGCAAGCTTTACTGAAAACATTTCCGCAGCAAAAGTCGCCGGAGCTCAGGCGTTCATCCGTGAACAGGTGGTGACTCGATTACAATCACGCTCAACGATTGATACGGCGCTGGTGTTGACGGAAAGTGCCGTGGATCGCATCAAGGATCGCCCCTTTAGCGAGCTGTTGACAGCCGTCTTACCTGGCGACGGACTCAACCAGGGAGTCGACCGGATGGCTGATCAGCTGCTTGAAACCCTGCGCTCAGCACAGATGCAACAGGTGCTCAAACGGATGATCAGTGAACAGACTCAGATATGGGTTTATCAGAAGCCCCTTGGCGTGATTGCCGAACGCTTTCCACAAGATCTGCGCCGTGAGATCGACATCTCCGTGTGCCGGCTGGTGGAAGAGATGCTCAAACAGGAAGCACCACGCCTGGTCGAAACCCTCAATGTCCGACACATGGTCGAAGACAAGGTTAATCGCCTCGACCTGCTTCAGGTCGAAGACCTGCTGATGGGAGTGATGAAAGAGCAGTTCAAGTACATCAACCTGTTCGGCGCATTGCTCGGCTTTCTCATCGGTTGTGCGAATCTGCTGCTATTGACCCTGCTCCAAGGGTTGTAAGACCCTCGCTATACAAACCGAGACACCCTCTATAATTCTTGAAATGGATAGATTTATGAACAAGGCAACCTTTGCTGCCGGATGTTTCTGGAGTGTTGAAGAAAAGTTTCGTGTGTTGGAGGGTGTCATCGGCACCGACGTTGGTTACATGGGAGGCAGCATCGAGCACCCCACCTACGAACTGGTTTGCAGCGGCGCCGGCGGTCACGCCGAGGTGGTAGATCTCGAGTATGATCCGGCGCGCATCAGTTATCAGCAGTTGCTCGAGCGCTTTTTTGCTCTGCACAACCCCACCAGCCTCAATCGCCAGGGGTGGGATATCGGTAGCCAGTATCGCTCTGCCATCTTCTACTACAACCCAGAGCAACACCAACTTGCGACTGAGATGAAAGCGACTGTTGACGCCTCGGGTCGCTATGACGATCCGGTCGTCACCGAGATTGCTCCGGCGACGACCTTCTGGCGGGCGGAGGAATATCATCAGCGCTACATTCAAAAAAAATCACAAATGTAGCAAGAAAAACAAGGGATTAGATATCTTTTCTTTATCTTTCAGATTAAATAAAAAGATAGCCGATCTGCTCCAGATCAGCGCTTTTTTGCTATTGTTGATCGGCAGCGGCTACCTGCTCGTGATCGGTGCGGAAAACCTCGGCTATAATTGGCAATGGCAGCGAGTGATGCGCTACCTGATTGAAACCACCTCCGATGGTTGGCGCTTCGGTCTGCTATTCCTGGGGCTTTGGGTCACCTTCGAAATCGTCGCGATCAGTCTCGGACTGTCGTTAATCATCGGCCTGGTTGTTGCCCTGATGCGTCTGTCAAACAGCCCGATGGCAACTGCAATCGCCCGCGTCTATCTCGAGTTGATTCGCAACACGCCACTGCTTATCCAGATTTTTGTTATCTACTTTGTTTTCGCTCCGATTCTTGATATGGGACGCTTTGCTGCCGCAGTTCTTGCTTTAAGCCTGTTTGAAGGGGCCTACGCATCGGAAATTATTCGGGCTGGTATCCTGGCTATCCCCTCCGGCCAGTGGGAGGGATCCTTCTCGCTGGGGATGAACAGGGCCCAGACCTATCGCTACGTTATCCTCCCCCAATCCCTGCGCCAGATGATACCGCCCTTGACCAGCCAGGGAATTTCCCTGGTCAAGGATTCGGCTCTGGTATCAACCATCGCCATCTACGACCTGACCATGCGCGGCCAACAGATTATTGCCGATACCTTTTTGACCTTTGAAATCTGGTTTGTTGTCGCTGCCATTTATCTTGCCGTTACCCTAATGTTGACACTTCTGGTAAGATACCTTGAATATCAACTTTTCCCTTCCCGTTGACCTTCAATTGACAAGGAGCATCTGATGAAAACCCGATTGATTCTGTTAGTGGCACTATTGCTTCTGTGCGCTTCCCCATTGTGGGGCAATAACGCCCGACAGCAGTTGATTCAGGAGAGTACCCTCGAACAGGTGATCAAAAACAACCGCCTGCGCGTAGGCTTTTCAACCTTTGTGCCCTGGGCAATGAAGGACAAGGCCGGTAATTATACCGGTTTCGAAATCGAAGTGGCAAAACAACTGGCTCAGGACATGGAGGTTGAACTGGAACTGGTGCCGACGCGCTGGTCGGGAATTATTCCGGCTCTGCTGACCGGCAAGTTCGATATCATCATCGGTGGCATGGGGATCACTCCAGCGCGCAACCTCAAGGTCAATTTTAGCGATCCTTACGAATTCTCCGGTATGTCGATCCTTGCCAATCGGCGCCTGACGGGTGAGCGCAGCAGCCTGGCGGAATTTAATTCTCCGGACATGGACATTGTCGCGCGCATCGGCACCACCGCTGCGGCTGCTGCCCAACGTTATCTGCCCGAGGCAAAATTGCGCCTCTTTGATGATGAAGGGCAGGCGCTTCAGGAACTGCTCAATAATCGCGCTGCCGCCATGGTCGCCTCACAGCCGTTTCCGGAGTTTCAGGCCTTGCGTTACCCCGAACGCCTGTCTCTGCCCCTGGCGGGTAAAACCTTTACCCGTGAACCCATTGGATTTGCCGTGCGCAAAGGCGACCCCGACTTTCTTAACTTTCTCAACAACTGGATCCGCCAGCGCTTTGCCGATGGCTGGCTGGAAGAGCGTTACAACTACTGGTTTACCACAGAAGACTGGCGCGACCAGATCGAGTAGGCTGCAGATCAACGCGACTCATCATCGGACAACTTTTTAACTGGAGGTTTTATTGCGTCCTTCCCTGCGCTGGGGGTGGCTGGATACTCTGTTGCTACTGACTCTGATGGCCCTGGTCGCCTATTTTGGCTACCGGGTCAGTGTTGGCCTCGAGTATCGCTGGAACTGGCAGATCATCCCTCAGTATCTGCTACGCCGCGATGCCGACGGCACGTGGGTGCCCAACATGCTTCTGCTGGGGCTGTTTACCACCATTCGTCTGAGCTTCTGGAGCCTGCTGCTGGCACTGCCCTTTGGGGTCATTGCCGGCCTGTTGCGTATCAGTTCGCACCTGATCAACCGCCTGCTGGGTGGCACTTACGTGACCCTGTTGCGCAACTTGCCGCCGCTGGTGCTGGTGTTTATTTTCTTTTTCTTCATCAGTGATCAAGTGCTGCCACAGTTCAACCTTGGCGTCAGGCTGAATGCAGCACCCGATTGGGTACAAAACCTGATTTCCTTACTCTTTGCTCCCAGCGACCAGATTGAGCCTTTTGTTGCCGCGGTCTTTACCCTGGCCCTGTTTGAGGGTGCTTATGTGGCAGAAATTGTCCGCGCCGGTATCAACAGTATTGAAACGGGCCAGTGGGAAGCTGCCCGCGCCCTGGGAATGCGCCGCTGGCAGCTTCTGCGTACGGTGATTCTCCCCCAGGCGCTGCAGCGAATGATCCCCCCGTTGGCCGGCCAGGCCATCTCAACCATCAAAGATTCGGCGATCGTTGCAGTTATTTCGGTTCAGGAACTGACCTTCCAGGGGCTGGAACTGATGGCAGCGACCTATTTGACCTTTGAGGTATGGTTGACCGTGACGGCCCTCTATTTTCTGTTAACCTATAGCTGTTCAAGCCTGGCCAGTCGCCTGGAATTACGTCTGCGCCAGGCTTACCAATATTGATGGCGTGGCAAAAACTCGCCAACTGCTGCTTTTCACGAAAGCGTCAATATTGAACTTGAAGGAAAAAAAGGAAGAGAAATCATGAAGATAGTCGAACGAATTGCTGTTATTTTGCTGTTGCTGTCAATCACTGCCTGCGCCCCACTGTTCCCCGGATTTGAAACCCCGACCGCGACCTTAAGCAGCTTCCGGGTGTTGCCGGGAGACACCATTGTGCCAACCTTTGAGATCGGCCTGCACATCAGTAATCCTAATCGAGTACCGCTGAAACTGGAGGGAATGACCTATGGTGTTTACCTCGAAGGGGAACCGGTGCTCCGGGGTGTGACCAACCAGCTACCGGTGATCGCCGCCTATGGCGACGGCGAGGTCTTGCTGCAAGCGCGGCCTGATGTGTTCAGTACCATCAACCTCTTTACCCGCTGGCTCAATCAACCGCGCGATGTGTTCAGCTATTCCTTCGAGGCCCAGCTTGATGTCGGGCGTTTCATGCCGAAGATCAACGTTGTTCGCTCCGGTGAACTCTCTCTGACGCAGACAGACAGGAGGTAACAAGCCGGCAATGGCAATGAATGCCATTGCTGCCGGCACAATAGAGGTTGAACGGGGGACCTGACATCCCCGACCTATTAGTAGGATTTTCGGAAAACCGTCTTATGACACTTGGGGCAGGGGGGAATCTTGGTGGTTCGCTTCATATGCAGCTCCTCGCTGCAGTTCTTGCAGGTCAGGGTGCCGGGACTGGTAATTTCCCCGGTCTTGAACTCCAGTTGAGCTTCCGCTTTTTGCGCCCATTCCTTGAGTTGCTCCGATGTGGTTGTCAGGATTCTGGCGAACAGGCTCTGGGCACCGGCAGCGAGTCGTTGGGGAGTAACAGCACCTTTGATGGATTCCGTTGTTTTGCTGACATGATCGGCAGCGTGGCCAAGATCGCGTTTGACGTAGCCGGCAATGCGCTCAGACTGCTCGCGGGTAAAGTCTCCTGCCGAAGTTAAATCCTCGCTGGCTTTTTTCAGGGCTTCATCCAGATTTTTCCGCCCACTTTCCATCAATTCTTCGGTACGTGAGACAATCCTGGCGTACAGGCTGATCTCTTCCTGATCCTGTTGTTGTGATTTGTTTTCAGTCATGGCGAGACTCCTTAGTTGGACAGGGACGATAAAGTGCTATCTTGTGGGAGTAGAGTCTCCAATTATAGCAGGTTTGGCGGCGCTGATTGGTTAAAAACAGACGATGATGGTCACCGGGCTGAGCACCGTGCCTTTGGCGGCTTTTGTTATTTCAACAATGCCGCTCTGGCGGCGCAGGAGCTGTGTAGCCAGGGGAAAGTCGCGATCATTGATATCGACTACCATCACGGCAACGGGACGCAAAATATTTTTTACCACCGCAGTGATGTTCTGACCATTTCGCTCCACGGTCATCCGCGTTTTAAATGCCAGACAATTCTTCCTGGGGCTTTGGACAGGAAAATTTGGCCGCTAAGCGCACGGCATCAGGTGATCGGTTTCTGGTTGAAGCGGCGCAGCAGGATATTGACTTTTTCACGCGCACGGCGCCGTGGCAGCATGGCTGTCAGTCCGCCTGATCCAATCCCCGCTTCAGGTTTCTTCCCCGCCAGGGCGCTCAAAATCAGGAACATGTCGGCGACAACCCATGCTTCAAGGGTCACCTTTTTCCCATCGCGGCGAAGCTCCACCCAGGTGGGGGCCATCAGCAACCGATGCCCCTTGCGGTAAAGCCGTTGTTCCCCTTCGCGACTGATCAAGGTGAATCCTGTTTCCGCCGCCCAGCTTTCAACCTGCGACCAGAAGTCCTTGGGGCAGGGAAAGCTGACAATTGTGCGTCTGTTCATCTGTTTATACCTGACCAGGAACCTGTTGCGGGATCCTAACGGGAGTTGACATCGAGGATCAGCATGGGTCCATCGGGAACAATCGCCCAGCGGGCGTCATTGCCGAAGCGTTCAAGCAGTTGTCGGACCGCTTGCGATATATCGGCTACCGGGTGGAAATGAAAACGGCGCAGGGTGTCTGCAGCAATACCATCGGTACGAAGCCAGACCTCTTTTTTCGTCATCACCTGGTAGGTCTCCTGCGCACACCACTGATCAGGAACATAAAACTCCTTTTTCATTACTTTGTCGATGAACGCCTGTGGACTGGTTGCGTATTCAAAGACCTCCCGATATTCCTCACTACCAAAACCCTCAGGACACTCACTGGCGATGAGGATGACACCGCCGTCACGGGTAGCGGCAGCAACTCCGGACAGCCCTTTTGCCGTCTGATACAGATTACAGTCAAGGGGCGCTCCGGAATTGGTGGTAACAACAAAATCAAGGGGTTTATCGAGGATTTTCACACAGTGCTGCGATAGAAAGTCCACCCCGGCAAGATGGGCATTGACCGGATGACCGGAGAAGACACCGGTAACCCGCTTGCTGGTATCAAGGGTGACGTTGACAATGAAATCAGCACCGGCCTTTGCCATGATCGCCAGCCCGGCTTCGTGAAACGGATTGCCAGCGAGGACCCCGTAGCGGGTTTGCGGGTGGGCAACCATTTCCGGACCATGCATGAACTCAAGGGTTTTGACCGAAGATATGCCCGGCAGGATCGATTTACGACCGCCGGAAAAACCCGCCCACATATGGGGCTCGATGAAGCCGGTGAGAATTTTCAGGTCAGCATCAACATAGTGGCGGTTGACATAGGCCGGCACCCCGTCAGCGATGTGGCCGACCAGCACCATGTCCTCGTCCTGCTTGGACATGTGATTGATGACCCGGTAGTTGGCGGCAATGTCAGCACCTACCAATTTTTCCAGCTCCGCCCCTTCGTTAGGGCGATGGATGCCGGTGGCAATCAGAATACTGATACTATCTGCTGGCAAGCCTGCTCGCTCAAGCTGGGCGATGATCACCGGTAACAGCATTCGGTTGGGAACCGGGCGGGTGATATCACTGATAACGATAACTGCATTTTTTTTGCCGCCTGCCATCTGCACCAATGGAATTGAGTCGATGGGCAGATTGAGAGAAGTCGCCACCTCAGCGGCAGGATTTGGCAACGCAGCGGCTTCAGCCGGGTAAAGAACACCCTGAAAATTGGGTGTTTGCTGATATTCGAGGGGAATGGTGCCGTTGCCGTATTTCAGATCCGCAATCATGGCTCAACCTCCTGCCGTGCTATGGGGGACCAGTGTGCCTGGCCGGCCATTGTAACACAGGCATATGTCATTAAAAGAGCTAACCGCTGCTCCGGGTTACGGCCGGAAGTATGACAAACCAGGGGGGCGATAAATTTTTCTCGGTGAGGGACTTTATGCAACGGAATATAAGTGTACCAAAAAATCATCTGATTATTTTATACACTTATATTTATCATAAATATCAGCGTGTTAGACTTTAATAGCAAACCAACCTGGTGGCTTGCTATGCCCTGTCTGTATATTTTACCTATCTACATCTACAACTCGAGCAGACGCTATAGCCTTCTCCACAAACCCTTCTTGAAGATTTTTCATCAGTTGTTTCGGATAGATACAGTCCATCATGAGCTATTCACAAAACATTGGCACGCTCCCTGCTCTATAGCTGGACAACAACACAGCATGCTGATCTTCAGCATCTCTTTATAGGAGGTCGCCATGAAAGCCGGGTTACGTAATGCCCTGATCGCCCTGTTGACCTTTTCTTCTTCCGCTTTTGCTGCCGGCGCTATCGGGACTGGTGAAGGAAGCTTGCTGGTCTCTTTGTTCCTCGGTTTTTTTGCCCTGATCATTGTATTCCAGCTGGTACCGGCGACCCTGATGATGGTCGGTATTCTCAGGGGTCTGTTCGGACGTGACCGCGAAGCTATCAAGGTAAAAAGTTAAGTAACTTCTCTTTCATCGCCAAGGAGAAAAATCATGAAATCATTGCTATCATCCCTCGCCGTGGTCCTGCTGCTTGCTGCTCCTGCTTTTGCTGTTGATACTGCGGTCACCTATAGCAGCGGATTGCTGGTTCTGTTGTTCGTCGGTTTCTGTGCGCTGATCATTGTCGCCCAACTGGTACCGGCGGTTCTGGTGTTGCTCGGCATGACCAGGGCTGTTGCTCAGGGCTCACGCCGGACTGCAGCCGCTAAAAACTAGGCAGATATTTTCAAGCCAGTCAACCAGCAACGGCAGGTGGCCAAAAGGTCATCTGCCGTTGCTGGTTCTGGAACCATCTAAGATTCTTCACATGTCGAAGTCCACCTTGCACTCTGCCCCCGGCTGTTAGCGACAGGCCTGTTCCAGCAGTTCGAGGGGATGAAACACCGGGCAAGATAGTGCGTGGTTGAACTGCAACCGACAGCTCATGCAATCGGTAATGATCCCCTGCGGGTCCAGGCTCCTGATTTTTTCTATTAACGGCTGACCGATGGCAAGGGACTGCTCATGAAAACCGGCCTTGTAACCAAAGTTACCTCCCATGCCGCAACAGTTTGTACCCCCGACAGCTGACACTTCAAGCTCCGGTATCAGTCTCAGCAGATCAAGGTAGGGCGTGCCGATCTTCTGTTCGCGCTGATGACATGGGGCAAAATAAACCATGCGTCCCGATATGCCGGCGAGGTTGGTATTAAATTTTCCGTCCGCATAAAGGCGAGCCAGATACTCACCGGCATCATAAAAATGTTCTGCCAGGCGGATCCGGGTCATGGGGTCAAGGGAGGTAAAATAGCCGTCATCTTTGAGGATCTCTTTGTAGATGGATTTTTTGAGGATTTTGTGTTTTTTGCCCCCACGACTGTCTTCAGGTATTTTCATTTCGTCTTCACCGGCACCGACAGATGCCTGGTAGGCAGAAGAGTAGTATGCCCGTTCCGGTAAGATCGTCTTCATATAATACCCGCAGGTGGGGCAGGAACTGATGACAGGATCGCCGCTGTCGAGGGTTTCCGATAACAGATTCATATTGGTGAGGGCCCGTTGCAACGTCTTGTCGCGTTCCCCTTCCATGAGGTTCGGCATCCCACAGCACTCCTGTGACGGCACATAGACATGAAAACCATTGTGCTGCAGAATATGGACCAGCGCCTGCCCGATTTGGGGGAAAAGATATCCTGCGGTGCAACCGACAAAATAAGTGACCCTGTCACAATCTTCCCGGCGGGTGGTCAGCCCCTTTTTGCGTGCCCACTGGAAAAAATTCTCCTGGGGAAAGGGGGGCAGCTGCCGGTCGGGATGAAGCTTGGCGATGTTGCTCAACAGACGACTTGTCGGTTGATAGGACAGCAGCTTGTTGACAAGGCCGGGAAAGGTTCCGCACAGGTGAGCGAGGCGGGGAACATCGGCTAACAGTTTGTTCGAGAAAGGCAAACCTTCTTTATCGATGTAATGAGACTTTGCCCTCATCAAATCCATCGGAATTCGCGGGCAGGGACAGAGACCGCAGAGGGTGCAGAGGTCAACGAGGGCGCGCATATCGGCAGCTGAAATCGGTTCGCCGGTTTCCTTTTCCTGGTCCCACAAGCGGTAAAGCTCGGGGAAAAAAGGGCAATCCTCCTCCATGACAGTCCGACAGGTGTCGCAATCGGCGCATAATTCCACGGCAGCCCGAACAATTTCCTGTGGGGGTTTTTGATCCTTTGATGGGTTCAAAGCCACAAATACCGCCTTTTTAAATGCTAAAACTTTCGATTCCTGTTTCTTGCTGCAAGAAATTCTTCTGTGGAAACAATCAACATTCTTGTTGATGCGCCGTTCGGGTTTATGGCCAGTTCTTTTATCGACATAGCCGGATTCGTCATCCAGGTTTCGCTAAACCTGTCAAGGCTGACTGAAAATGGCGAATATGGGGGGCCAATGGGCCGAGCATTTTTTAGATAATCAAATACCTTCTCCTGGTTTGACCAGACCGGCAGACAAACGCCCTGGGGCAGGACATCAAGAAAATAAATATTGTTATAATCTCCCTTGGCAACCCAAATCTGATCGGTGGAGGTTATTTCGACGTAAAACTTTTTTTCGTCAAGAAATTCCAGGCTCACGTTGCAATAACCCCTTTTTGGGCCTTCAAACCTGAATGTTTGCAGTGATTGCAGGTCTTTCGGCAGGAAAGATAGTCACTTTAATCAAGGGCTTTGCCACGGAGACGGCGCCTGAAAAATCAAGAGGAGGAGAGAGAGTTTTTCAAAGCAGTAAAAAGATGTCGTCTCCGTGGCAAATCTTACATCAAAAAACCTTAGCGCAAGCACTGAAAAAGCCCCATACACCAGAGACAGCTACCGCAGGGTTCCTGATTGATGTGGCAGTCCTGTTCAAACTGGTCGGTCTGGACATAATCACAAGGAGCTAACCCGCAACTCGAACAGAAAGGATAATCATAACCAATGACGTTGCGGCGAAAATTTGCAAAGTCAGATGAATTCCAGAGTTGCAGAATATCGGTCTCTTTAATGTTTCCAAAGCTTTTCGCCTGAACCCGCTGCTCCCAACCACCAGCGCGACAGCGATAGGTGTGCCAGAGAAAATAGCAAGGGTGGATATCGCCATCCCAGGAGACAAAGAGACTACCGTCCTCGACAAACTCGCACCGCCGTTGTTCCTTGAGTACCTGCGAAGGGAGTTGAAGATCCAGCTGATGGTGCGTCGCGACCTCTTCCGCCCGGCGGTAAGCTTCCTTCACCTGATCAAGCCAGACCGGGTCAAGCTGAAACAGTTTTTTCAGATCAAGAAAAATACCCTGGTTTTCTGCGGCGGCTTTCATCTGCTCAACAAATTGAATGACCTTCTGATCGACAGTAGACTTATGATAATTCCAGATAATCTGCGGATAGCGATCCAGGTCGACACCAGCGGCGGCGGCCCGTTCTCGCCATTGCTGGAACAGAGCAATGGCTTCATCGGAACAGGTCGTATAAACCGCTTCCTGCTCGTGTTCACGGTCATAGGGGAGAACATGGGTTACGATAACGAATGACACATCATGCCCGGCCGCCCATTCCAGCAGATCCGGGAGTTCTGTCATGTTGCTGCGCATCAGAACAATCTCAATACCGATACGAAAGTCGGTTTTTCCGGTACAAGTTTTAGCCCGGGTTAGTGCATCAAGAGCCTTATCGATAGCGGAAAGTTCGGCTCCTTCCCGGACCTTGCGGAGTTTGGCGGGGTCAACCGTATCAACAGAAACACAGATCTTGTTCACGCCGGCATTCATCAGGCTGCAGGCGCGATCGTAGTTCAGCAGCAGACCGTTGGATTGAAAACCAATCCAGGCGGTGGGTGGCATCAGTCGCCGCGCCTCACGGACAAATTCGTCCAGCATTGGATGCAACAAGGGTTCACCGACACCGTTAAGAATCAAGGCGTCCAGATGCCGAAAAGCCGGTCGTAAAGACGCAAAGGTTGAGGTGAGCATGTCCCCTTCAGCGATCTCGCAACCGCTGGTTTGTTTGACACACATCAGACACCCGAGATTGCAACGACTGGTGGTTTCAACAAACAATTTACTCGGCCATTCACGCAGAGCAGGCTGAATGGTGGGTTGCGAATGGTCGTTGGTAGATAATTGAATCATGAGATGTGAAGCTTTCCAACAAGGGTTTATTCTTCGGTGATCGACATTGAATTGCAAGACCTGGACCAGTTTTTTCGCAGAATGTCTGTATTTTCAACAGAAATTCCTATCTTTATCCTGTTGGAAGAGGGTTATTAAGCGTCAACGTTTGGGTTGAGCATCATGATAGAGCCTTCTCGCTGCCTTGAGGGAAAATTCGGTAAAATAATGATGAGGATCTCACCATTGGTGAATTTCTCTACACTTCGTCAGGCTGTTATGATGGAAAAGAATCGGATTGGAGTGATTTTTCAGCTATGGCGCAGATCAATCAGACGCAGATAAACGATGGTCTGGTTCAGTGTCTGATAGGCAATTTCTCCGAACGTTGCAGGGCCATGCACGCCATCGACCTGTCTTCCTTCCAACCCGGCATAAAGTTGGTTGAGGATACAGTTGCACGAGAAAATTGATTGGATCCCCGGTCCGTGGGAGATCTTTTGCTGGAAATGGGTCTGATAGCTGGTCACTGGTTTGGCGTGACGATAGGTCAAAAAATCAAAAACGGCATTATAAAACCTGACCTCCCCGTCGGCTCCCGGACGTTCCCGAAAAGCGGTACTGATCATGGTGCCGTAATAGTCAGAGACCAACGGCAGTCGCGTGTCAAGCCCCTGTTGCTGGAGATAATCGTTGAACAGGGTTTCGACACCATTGATGAAGGCGTATTTGCTGCTGAAACCTGATTCCGGAAAACAAATATCATCGCCATCGCCTTGCTCAAATATATTGATAATACCGATATCAGCAATTTTATCAGGGGGAAGATGAACGTGCATCACGATCGCCCGGTTGTCTATCTGCTCTTTCGTCTCGCCATTAAATACATAAGGTTGGTCGCTGTGCGATTCATCAAGGCGGGTTCCGGAAATCCAGCCGATGAGGGGTTTTTTGGCGAAATTCGCGAATGTTGGCGCGTTGAGAGCAAAGGTAAAATGGACCTGGCTTTGAGCGGGGACGATAATGAAGGTGAATCCGTGCTCAGGAGCGTCACTGTAAACCTGGTTGATATCTCCGGTGTCGTAAGTGCGGATATTGATATCGCTAACCCAGTCCGGTAATTCGGTGACGTGGATCAATTCCTGACTAAAAAGGGCACCTTGTCGTGTCGAAAAATAGGATATGGTGCCGCCTATCCAACAGCCGCTGGGCAGCTGTTGCAATAGACTTTTATCCCCAGCCAGGATTAAACGGGCGCCTTTGGCTAGTTTGGCCTGAACATCTGCGACAGTTTGCATGCTGGATCCTGAGGTTATCTATTTATTTTCTGTTCAGAAACTTGAATTGTCGATCCGCCAGATGAGCAATCAACCTGAATGAATCTCTATATCTTAGCTGTGAAATACCCTAAGTGCAATGGGGTCGTGATAAAGCCGTCGGAAACAGTGTTTCCTACAGCTTTATTGATGAGATCTTTGCAATTGAGCGCACCATCACTATCCAGAGGTGAGGTACTAGACCCTCGCCTGACGGAGAAAAACGACTGTTAGCGCCATGATCGGACATTGATTATCTAACCCAGATCGATGTTATCTGTTTCTTCCACGGCACCGCCGCCAGACATTTAAAACAATCAAACGTTGTTACGACTAGGCCCGAAGGTTGCATAATAGTAAATGCGCGTTTGTGAAACAGACCACCCCGCAGAAATGCTCGCCATCCCAGCAGCTCCGCACAAGTCGCCAAACGCTCGGCAGCCCTGTTGCAAAGGGTCTTTAGACTTTATGGAACAGTTAGAACACCCGGTCCCATCAAAGACGATGTGGCACCGTTTTAGCTCTGCTCAACAGTTCGACAGACACAAAAGAGATATCCATCAGTGTAGCATTTCTCTACATAACCTACGGCAAAGTGGATAATTGCTACACAAATTGTGCGATATTCGCCTGAGGCAGGTACTGCTAAACAGATGCGGCAAGCAGATGTAAGCTTGCCGCTCATATTTCAAACACCGGTATGATGACCGGAAATTTCAGGAGGTAAAATCAATGGGCAAGACAATCTGGTTCGAAACCGTAGCCGAGGCGGAACGTTTGGCAGAAAAACGTCTGCCGCGAGCAGTCTCCAAGGCGATCCTCGCCGGGTCGGAAAAGGGGATCACCTACAGGGACAACACGGAGTCCTTTGCCGAACTGGGGGTTGCCCCGCACATTGCCGGTCTGTCCGGCACCCGTGACCAGACAACTACCATCATGGGCCAGGAACTCTCCCAGCCGGTATTCATCTCCCCCGCCGGTGTTCAGGCGGTAAATCCCGACGGAGAAGTGGCGGCCGCCCGCGCAGCGGCGAGCCGCGGTACAGCCATGAGTCTTAGCCAATTCGCCAGCAAATCCATTGAAGAAGTATGCGCGGCCTGCCCCAAGACCTTCTTCCAGGCCTACTGGTCCGGTTCCCGCGAGATAATGAAACAGCGCGTCGAGCGCGCCCGCGCTGCCGGGGCGGTCGGTATGATCCTCACCCTCGACTGGTGCTATGCCCACGGCCGTGACTGGGGGAGCCCGAAGATCCCCGAGCGGATGGATATGAAGACAATGATGTACTTTATGCCCCAGGCGATCTCCAAGCCGAAGTGGATGTGGGAGTTTGCCAAAGCCTTCTACATCCCCGACCTGAAGGCCCCCAATGCCGCCAAGTCCGGTGAGCCGGCACCGACCTTCTTCCAGGCATACGGTGAGTGGATGATGACACCTCCGCCGACATGGGAAGATGTGGCGTGGATTGCCAAGGAATGGGGCGGGCCTTTTATGCTCAAGGGCATCACCCGCATCGACGACGCCAGAAGAGCGGTTGACGCCGGTGTAACGGCAATATCCGTCTCCAACCATGGCGGCAACAACCTGGATTCGACTCCGGCTGCCATCCGCTTCCTGCCCGGCATCGCCGACGCCGTCGGCAAAGATATCGAGATCGTGCTGGACGGTGGCATCCGCCGCGGAACAGACGTAGCGAAGTCGCTCGCCCTGGGTGCCAAGGCAGTCATGATCGGCCGCGGATACCTGTGGGGCCTCTCCGCCAATGGCCAGACCGGCGTTGAGAATGTACTCGACCTCATGCGCAATGGCCTCGATTCGTTCCTCCTGGCCATGGGTCACTCCTCCATCAAGGACTTGAGTCCGAATGACCTGATCATCCCGGCAGGGTTCGAGAGGAAGGTCGGTGCCTGATCAGCTTCCTCGAATAGCAGTCACATGTTCTGGTTCCATGTGACCGTAGCAACCAAAGATTCACGGAAGGACCAAGCGCCCGCACACCACGAGATGTTGCGGGCGCTTTTTAGTTTTTGCAACAGTTGTCCGCACCGCGACCGGCCTTAATTCAGCACATCATTCGCAACCCGTGTGCTTTCAGCAAGACCACCCATTGCCTGACCAGCGCCACGGTCATCTGCAAGTCAAAAGCAACCCCGCGGCGAAGCAAGGGCGACATGGAGCTTCAGTCAGGAAAAAACGCAGAAAAAACCCCCTGACGGAGGCTTTATGTCCAAGGTTCGCCCGGAACAGTTTTACGAAAGGCAGTTTTTGACAAGGACGACGTTTTTTACTCAAGACGCTTCCATCCTCTTTGCTTTTTCAGGCGCTGGATTGGGTGAAGGAGCTGCCGGAAACAATGTTTCCTGCAGCTCCTTCACGGTCTTTTTAGCAAAGGTTCAAACACCATCCAGCTGTCAGGGGCCTCATCCCGCCTGGCTGTGAAGGATGGCTTGCCTTGTAATGGATCAGAAATTGACGATTAAACCCAGTGCGATGGTGTTCGTTTCTTCCTTGGCACTGCCGATGGATATTTCGTTGACGTTGTATTCGGCGACAGCTTTGAAATATTGATTGATATCGTAAAATACCGCACCGGTGATGGTTTCGTTTTTCCAACGCTGTGCAGCTTTTAATTCGTTTTGCCCATAAGATCCGACCAAACGAACCGGACCATGGGTATAAGACGCTTGCAAAAGATAGCCTTCACTGTCCAGTTCACCGTTGGGTGTCTCTGCCAGGGGCAGGCCAAGGGTGGCATCGGCTCCAGCCCCTAACAGAAAACCAAGCCCTTCAGCAGTAAAGCCTGAAGCATGGAGTCCGACGTTGGCAAAACGGACCCGGACACCATAGGAAACACCTTGGGTCGTGATGTCAGTGATACCGGCACTTGTGCTTTCGGACTTCTGATAGAGAAACCCACTCCAGGCGGTGATGTCGCCACGATTAAACTGGTAATTATAAGTCAACTCACCTTCAAAAC
>NZ_JCBCBS010000183.1:0-25814 GCF_059864205.1 Pelovirga sp. | reverse complement strand
GACGAACACAGCCTTGCCGGAATCAAGCTTGTCGAACGCAAGGTTTATTTGTTCGGTAAGCCAAGTATCATGAGACAAGGCCTTGCGTTGTTGCTCGGCAAGCTGCTCAGTTAGTTCACGGCAAGCGTCACTAAGGGTGCGACCTTGGGTTTCAGCCATTTGCTGGGCTAAGCGTTTTGTTTCCTCGTCAACACGAAATTGAATTCTGGTATCCATAGGTTGCTCCCGCAATTAGTGTGTGCACAAATGTTAGCACTAGCTTCACTGAAGGGCAACTAACAATTGATGCACTCGCAAAAAGTCATAGGATGGCGACGCCATCAACAATTTAATCAACCGGACGGAATGAGCGAGCTGCTTTTCCCAAAAGCAGGACCAAATTGCGGTGGGTCACGCAATCTCGCGTCGCCGCCGGTAATCATGAACCGTTATGCAGTTATTTTCAAACCTGATTGACAAGCGTCACGTGACGCAATACGATTTGTCATATGATTAAATCTTTCGCAGATAAGCGAACTCAAGAGCTGTACTCCAACGGTAAGGCAAAGAAGTTTCCTGTGGATGTCGCATCAAGAGCTGCCAGGAAGCTTGAATACGTTAATCTGGCTGAACATTTGGAGGACTTGAAAGTGCCGCCCGGCAATCGCCTTTACCCACTATCGGGAAACAGGCAGGGGCAGCATGCAATTTCAATTAATGATCAGTGGCGTATCTGTTTTCGTTTTGAAAATGGCGATGCGTATGAAGTCGAAGTGTGTGACTACCACTAAAGAGAGGTGATGATTATGGCTATTCCTAACACAGTCAGCATGAAGCGTAAGCCGACTCATCCGGGTGAAATGCTGAGAGAGGATTATCTGCCGGACTATGGTCTGACCGTTTCGGGGCTGGCCGGATCTTTGGGTGTCTCTCGTCAGTCAGTTAACGAGTTATTGCGTGAGCGGCGTGCTGTTAGTCCTGAAATGGCGCTTCGGCTAGCCCGTTTGTTTGGTAATTCTCCGGAATTCTGGCTGAATGCGCAGCGATCTGTTGATCTTTGGAATGCGGCTCAGTCGGTCAAGGAAGAAGTGGATCGTATAAAGCCGCTACATGCTGCATAACCAGGCCCTGCACCGGATGCCAAGCCCTCCGCTTTGCTGCGGTTTTGTCACCGGTGATGGCAGGCGTTAGCAGCCACTCTAAATTTCACCTTTCTTGCCAAATGAGTAGGGGGGAGCCGTAGGGGGACAGGCACCTTACGGAGCCAGTCCCCTGTCACCATCCGCACCGGAAAATCAGACGAGTAAACCCATCCCCTAGCGCTTCTCCACCTTGTTCATCAGCGCCAGCAGCAGCCCCAGGGTAATAAACGCCCCAGGCGGCAGGATCATCAGCAGAACCGGCTGGTAACCGGCACCGAACACCGAGAAACCAAGAAACGCCCCGGCGCCGATCAGTTCACGGATTCCGCCGAGGACAAAGAGCACCAGGGTAAAGCCTGCCCCCATACCCAGGCCGTCGGCAACAGCATGACTGACCGGATGTTTGGAGGCAAAGGCTTCGGCGCGGCCTAAAATCAGACAGTTGCAGACGATCAGCGGGATAAAGATCCCCAGCGCCAGAAACAGATCATAAGCATAAGCCTCCATCGCCAGTTGGACGACGGTGACAAAGGAGGCGATGATCAGGATAAAACAGGGAATCCTGACCTTGGCGGGGATCAGATGGCGGAACAGGGCAACGACGGCATTGGAGCAGACCAGGACAAAGGTGGTGGCCAGCCCCATGCCAAGGCCGTTTTCAGCGCTGGTGGTAACCGCCAGCACCGGACACAACCCCAGCAGCAGTTTAAAAACCGCATTTTCCTTCCAGATGCCGCGTTTGAAATCAGTTGCCAGGCTCATGGATTATCCCCCTGTGCGATGATTTTATCCTCATGCTCACGGTAAAGTTCCAGGCCGGTTCGCACCGCCCCGACCACCGCGCGGGCGGAGATGGTGGCGCCGGTCAGTTGGTCAAACTCACCGCCGTCTTTTTTAACCCGCCAGTCACTTCCTTCCAGGGTTTTATCGATAAACAGTGCCTTGTACCAGGGGGCGCTGATTTTATCCCCCAGTCCCGGAGTTTCGGCGTGGGTGAGAATTTCAATCGCATGGACACTGTGGTCGGGGCGGATGCCGACCATCACCGCGATGTTACCGCTATAGCCGTCTGGTGCCATAACGCGGAAGGCGGTGCCGACCAGTTGCTCCTCGTTACGTCCGCGGTAAAAAATCGTCTCGACTTCTCTTCCCTGGCGATCGCTGCCGGTGGTGATGGTCAGGGTGTCGCTATCGGGACTGTTATCAAATGCCGGCAGAACGGCACTTAAGGCCCGCAGCATCTGTAGCCGGCGTTGCTCAGCAATCGGTTCGCGGGTCACGCTTTCAACCGTCGCCAGAATGGCGCCGGCAATGACGGCGATAAGGGTCAGGGCAATGAGCAGGCGCGGGAATTCGTTCATTGCACCCCTCCACGGTCATGGTGATGACCGCCATAAATCTCAGCTCTGGTATAGCGATCAATCAGCGGAGTTGCCGCATTCATCAGCAGAATGGCGAAAGAAACCCCCTCGGGGTAGCCGCCGAACAGGCGGATCAGTACGGTCAACAAACCGCAGCCGCAGCCAAAAATCAGCATTCCCTTCGCGGTAATGGGGGAGGTCACCATATCGGTGGCCATGAAAAAGACGCCCAGCATCAGGCCGCCGGTCAAAAGGTGGAACAGCGGGCTGGGGTAGCGCGTCGGATCCGTCAGCCAGAAAACGCCGGCGATGACAACAACACTGCCGATGAAACTGACCGGAATATGCCAGGTGATGATCTTTTTCCAGAGGAGAAACAGACCACCAAGGAGCAGCACCAGCGCCGAGACTTCCCCCAGGCTCCCCGCCATCAGACCGTAAAAGTAGCGGTCAAAGCCGCTGGTAGCCATCTCGGGCAGTTGGCCGGTAAGCATCACTGCCGATTTCATTTCACCTAAGGGGGTGGCGCTGCTGACCGCATCAAATCCCATACTTAAAGGGGTCGGTGCGGTCCAGCTGGTCATCTGGACGGGAAAAGAAATGAGCAGGACAACGCGCGCCACCAGGGCGGGATTAAAGGGGTTATAGCCAAGACCACCAAAGATCATTTTACCGATGACAATAGCAATGGCAGAACCCAACAGGGCCATCCACCAGGGGCTGGATGCGGGCAAGTTGAGGGCTAGAAGGATCCCGGTCAGGGCGGCCGAACTGTCGCGAATCGAGAGAGGTTGCTTCATCAGTTTGCAGCACAGGGCTTCGCAAGCAACACACCCCAGGGTGCAGATCAGCATGACCTTGAGTGCCGGCAGGCCAAAAAACACGATGGCAACGGCGACCGCCGGCAGCAGGGCGTAGATCACCAGGCGCATGATCCCGGCGGTGGTCAGTCCGCTGTGGATATGGGGCGAGGACGAAAGATAGAGGGCTTTATCCACGTCAATGCTTCCTTTTATGTTCCATGACCGACCCCTTGATTTCACGGATTGATTGAACCAGCGGCAGGGTGGCCGGACAGTTGTAGGTACAGCAGCCACATTCAATGCAATCAAGGGCGTTGTATGTATCGGCCATTTCTACCAGGCCGAGGCGCGCACACAGGGCGATTACCGTCGGCTGCAGATGAATCGGACACACACTGACGCAGCGTCCACACCGTATGCAGGGGCCAGGCTTTGCAAGGGAAACATCTTGTCGGCGCAGGACCAGCAGCCCGGAGGTGCCGCGAATAACGGGAACAGCCAGGGACATCTGGGCGTTGCCCATCATTGGCCCACCGAGGATAATTTTACCCGGCTCATCACTGAGACCGCCGCATTGTTCGATCAGGTGAGACAAAGGGGTACCGATGGCGACCCTGAGATTTTGCGGTGTCCGTATCCCCGGACCAGTCACGGTGGTGATCCGTTCGACCAGGGGTCGCCCCTGGCGTATGGCAGCGCTGACCGCTGCGGCGGTTCCGACATTCTGAACGATGGCACCACAGTCCATCGGCAGCTTGCCACTGGGAACCTGACGCCCGGTGAGGGCTTCGATCAACTGTTTCTCTGCGCCTTGCGGGTATTTGACCGGTAGCGGCTGAACTTTGATCGGGCTGGCGGCGCACAGCTTGCTCATGGCGGCGATGGCGTCCGGTTTATTGTTTTCGATGCCGAAAATCACTCGCTTAACGCCGAGAATGCGGCGCAGGATGAGAATGCCATCGACAATGTTGGGGCCTTCTTCGAGCATCAGCCGATGATCGCCGGTCAGGTAGGGCTCGCACTCCGCGCCATTAATAATCAAGGTGTCGATAGAGCGATCAGGGGGCGGTGATAACTTGATATGGGTGGGGAAGGTGGCTCCACCGAGGCCAACGATGCCGGCCTGCTGCAACAACTGACGTAGTTCGTCCGGGTTCAAGCAGTTCGGATCGCTTCCCTGTAGATCATCATGCCAGCGGTCTGACCCGTCCGGACGGATGACGACCGCAGGCAGATAGCGCCCAACCGGATGGAGCCGCGGTTCAATGGCGCTCACCTCGCCGGAGGTCGGTGCGTGAATCGGCACCGATACCGGAGCGACGGCAGTACCAATCAGTTCTCCCTTGGCGACATGCTGACCTACCGTGACACAGCACTCTGCCGGCGCACCAATATGTTGCAACATAGGGACAATCAGCTCCTCCGGCAGCGGGCAGGCGACAATCGCCTTGGCGGCGGTGGTAGCTTTGTTGTCTGGAGGGTGGATCCCGCCGGGAAATGTAGGTAGGCGCATGGTTTTACGCTTCTAGTTTGTGGTTGTTAAAACATGTTGAACTTTATGCCGCAGGGGTTTCTGCTTCTGCGACAGCGCCGGCAGATTCATTGTTGTCAGCCAGATCGCGGATGCACTTCATCGGGCATTTGGCGATGGCCGCTACGGCTTGTCCAGCCTGGGCGTAATTGACCCGGGCAAGAAAGTTTTCAATGAGATATGCCTCCGAGCTGATCTTTTTACAGATGTTGCAGGCGATGCAGCCGATCTGACAGTATTTTCTCACCTCGGCCCCTTTATCATGACTGTTGCACAATACGTGGGTCGTTACCGCTTTAGGAGCCATGATAATGACCTGGCGTGGACAGACCTTGAGGCACTGTTCACAGCCGGTGCATTTTGCGCGATCGATAACGGCGCGATGATCCGGGGTGATAGTGATGGCCGCAAAAAGGCAGGCACGTACGCAGGAACCGAGACCCAGGCAGCCAGCGGGACAGGATTTGGGACCACCGGCCAGCTTTTGCGCGGCATTACAATCTGCCATCCCCAGGTAATGATACTTTTGCTGCGCCAGTTCGTCCCCCCCCTGACAGATGACAACAGCGACCGCCGGATCTTTTACCCTGACCTTGACGCCCAGAATGGCTGCCAGCGCTTCTGCTGTCTGCTGCCCTCCCGGCGGGCAAAGATTAGGCGCCAGTCGCCCTTCGGCCACCGCCCGGGCGTAGCCGGAACAGCCTGGTTCGCCGCAGGCACCGCAGTTGGCCCCCGGCAAAGCGGCGAGAATGGCAGCTTCCTTGGGGTCAACCGCTACGGCAAATTTTTTGGCGGCGATCCCCAGGGCGGTGGCGGCGACCAGGCCGATGCCACCCAGGCAGGCGACGGCAGTGAGCATCAGATTGTCCCTTTCGTCATCACATTGTATCTGTTCAGAACCGGCTCGGGGATCCTATGTCAATGGACGCTGTTCGTCATCCATGACCGCTTGTTGTCGCCAGCCATGGCGACAAACACCCTTGCCACAGGAACCCCGACCCTGCGCAAGGACAGTAGTGAATAGTTACATCACATTTTTACCAGTCCCGCAAATCCCATAAACGCCAGGGATAAGAGCCCGGCAGTAATCAGGGCGATGGCAGTGCCGCGAAAGGCATCAGGAACAGGACACAGGTCGATGCGTTCGCGTAGCCCGGCAAACAACACCATGGCCAGGGTAAAACCAATCCCGGCACCGATGGCAAATACCAGCGATTCAATAAACGAGTAGGAATTCTGGATATTGAGAACAGCGACACCGAGAACGGCACAATTGGTAGTGATCAGCGGCAGAAAGATTCCCAACGATTGATAGAGGACCGGGCTGGTTTTCTGGATAACCATCTCTACCAGTTGCACCAGTGAGGCGATCACCAGAATAAAAGCGATGGTCTGTAGATAATCGAGGTTAAAGGGGGCAAGGATAAAGTATTGAATGAACCAGGTGACAACAGAAGCGACCGCCATAACAAAGATGACCGCCATCCCCATGCCGATGGATGTTTCAACTTTTTTGGAAACACCGAGAAACGGGCAGATGCCAAGAAAACGCGCGAGGACAAAGTTGTTGACGAAAACGGCACTGACAAGAATCAGAATGAGCGAAATCATAAGCGGCACTCCCGCAGACATGACAACAAAGACGGCACACCATCATGGGGGGAGGCTCCTGTTTTGTCAAAGGGATTTAGCCAAACGTTGTTCGTAAGACAGCCGTCGGCTCAGGGTGGAGGATGGTTTTTTTTGCTGAAGTAGCGACGTTCCGGCCGACCAACGCTGCCGTAGATCAGTTCGGCGGACAGCTCGTTATGTGCCGTGAGATATTCCAGATAGCGCCTGGCGGTGGTGCGGCTGGCACCGATGATCACAGCGACCTCTTCAGCACTTAAGCCCTGGGGGTGGGGTTGAACAAAGACGGTCTGTATGTTCTTTAGCGTCAGGGCGTCGATTCCTTTGGGATATTGGGGCTCACCTGGGGGAGTCGTCTTGTAGGGATGGAGAAGTTGATCGACAGTACTCTGGTCAAGGGCTGCCTCAGCCGCCATGCGCAGGCGGTGTTCACGGAAACGTTCAAGGGCTTCGTGAAAACGCTGGAACATGACCGGCTTGAGAATATAGTCAAAAACACCCCCGCGAATCGCTTCCTGCAGAGGCTCAAGTTCCTTGGCGGCGGTGATGAGAATAACATCAGTGGCCTGATGGCGGGCACGCAGATTCCAGAGAATTTCGGTGCCTTTTCCTTCAGGAAAATGAAGATCGAGGAGAATCAGATCAGGCTTTAAGATCGCACTCATCTTTTCCGCATCTTCAAGATTGCCGGCGATTCCACAGACGTTGAATCCAGCGCTTTTTTCGGCAAAATGTTGATGGATTGCAGCAATCTGGGGATCATCATCAACAATCAGAATCTGTAGCTTCATCAATGAGTATCCTTTGCTTTAGGAATAAAGACACTGAACATGGCGCCACCCAGTTCACTGTCGGAAATAGTGATTTCCCCATTCAGGTCGGTCAGGGCTAAATTCACCAGGTGCAAACCCTGACCTCTGTCAGATCCCTTGGTAGTGTATCCCTGGACAAATATTTTTTCAGACAGATCAGCAGCTATGCCGCTGCCGGAATCTTCTATCTCGAAAACCAGATCGTTGCCGATATCAGTCATGGTCAGTTTGACCTGTGGCGGGCGATTGCCATTCAATGCCGCGTCGAAAGCATTGTCGATGAGATTACCGATGACGGTAATGGTTTTTTCCCGGTTCAAGGTTGCAGGTACATCGATCAACTGGCTTTCCGGATCGATGAAGAAGTCAATATGCAGCTCTTTGGCGTGATTATATTTGCCGATTAAAAAAGCTGCGAGAATCGGATGGGGAACGGCCCGGGCGAGAAAGGCGATAAGCCCCTGATAGCCGGCAGACTCGTGGCTGATGAGTTCCAGTGCCTGCTGGGCATGGCCGATCTGGATGAGCCCGGCGATGGTATGCAGTTTGTTGGAATATTCATGGGTCTGGGCGCGCAGCATCTGGGAGTATTCCTTGACCTGGGAGAGTTGACGGGCCAGGGTGTCGATCTCGTCCTTGCTTCTGAAACTGGCTACGGCTCCGCAAATGACACCTTGTTCAATCATGGGTACCGTATTGATAATCAGGGCACGGTTGCCTACGATCAGTTCCTGGTCGATCCGTTGTTCTCCGCCGTCGAGTATTTTGCTCAGTTTGGCTCCTGGTAGAACGTCACGAATGTGGCGCTGCAGCACATCCTGTTTGTCCTTCTTGCCGAGGATTTCCAAAGCCTGTTGGTTGACAACCGTTACCCTGGCATCGCGATCAATGGCAACAATCCCTTCGCGGATTGATTGGATGATGGTATCGCGTTCAGTAAAAAGATGGGCAATCTGCTCCGGTTCCAGATCAAAAATGGCTTTCTTGAAGCGGCGGGCGATGGTAATGGCACCGATAATGCCCAGCAATAGCAACAGGCCGATCAGGCTTGCGGCGCGTAGCCGCTGTTTGAGAACCACCTGTTCGACATCATCAAGGAGATAACCCACGGAAACAATACCGATAATTTCACCCGACTGAGCAACTACCGGGGCTTTTCCGCGGATTGACGGGCCGAGGGTGCCGATGGCGCGCGAAACATAAAACTCCCCCAGCACCAGTGCACGTTCGTTGTCACCACCCACCATCTCCTTGCCGAGGCGATCCGGCAAGGGGTGAGAAAAACGGATGCCGTCACGATTACCGATGACAATAAACTCAGCACCGGTTTCCAGCCGTAACTCTTCCGCCAGTGATTGCAGAATTCCCTGGGGGTCGCCGGTGCTAAGCTGTTCTTTCACCTGGGGCAATTGGGCAATAACGCGGGCGGACTGCAGTGCTCGCTTGCCGATTTCATCCTCAAGTACTGCGCCGATCATCAGGGTGTGCAAGCCGCCGGTGATCAGCGTCAGTGGTAACACCAGCAGACAAACCAGCAGGATCATGCGGCTTTGCAGGCTGGAAAAGAGCTGGGGTAATAATTGTCGCACGGTAAATAGTGATCCTTTGACAACAGCAGGAATGCGTTGCGGACGGTTGCATTATTCTGACATGAACAAAATGAACAGAATAGCCCTTATGAAACAAAAAACCATTATGGCAGATTTCTTTACAGGCGTGCATCAGGGGGTAGAATACTTATTAAAATCAAACGCTGTTTTTTGGTTGGTGTTTTTCCCTCCACAACCCTGCTTAAAGGAGATCATCATGAAAATGCTTAAAGTTTTTGCTCTGGTATGTGCTTTTTTGTTTGTTCAGCAGTCGGCTATGGCCTTCGAACCACGCAATGTTCTGTGTATTGCGCCTTCCGACCCAGGCGGTGGATGGGATTTCACCTGCCGCAATATGGCGCCGATTCTTTCCGATCTTGATCTGGTGAAAGGTCGCATCCGTACCCAGAATATGCCGGGTGCCGGAGGTGGTGTCGCTTACGCTCATGTGGTTGGTCAGCAAAAGGGCAATGCCAATCTGCTGGTAGCCGCATCGACGGCAACAACGACCCGCCTGGCGCAGAAAATGTTCCAGGGCTTTGATGCCGATGATGTGCGCTGGCTCGCGGCTCTGGGTGCCGATTATGGTATCGTTGCCGTATCCCCCAACAGTCGTTTTAAGACCCTGGATGATCTGGTTGCAGCTCTTAAAGACAATCCCGCCGGAATGAGCTTCGTCGGTGGTTCAGCCGTCGGTGGCTGGGATCATCTGAAAATGCTGATGCTGGCGGACGCCGCAGGCGTTGAGAACCTTAAGGCCGTGCGTTATACCAGTTTCAGCAGCGGCGGTCCGGCGATTATCGAGATTATGGGCGGTCGTGCCGATGTCTTCACCGGCGACGTCAGTGAAAGTCTGACTCAGCTTGAAGCTGGCAGTCTCAAGGTGCTTGCGGTCCTTGGTGATGCCCGTCTGCCAGGTGTGTTGGCCGATGTGCCGACAGCTAAAGAGCTTGGCTACGACGTCATCGGTGCCAACTGGCGTGGGTTTTACCTGCCTGCCGGCGTTTCAGATGAGCAATATGCCTACTGGAGTGATGCCATGAAAAAGCTGGCGGCATCCGAGAAGTTCAAAACCCTGCGTGAGCAGAATGGACTCGCCGCTTTTGAGCGGACCGGAACGGAAATGGATGAGTTTGTTCTGAACCAGGTCAAATCGCTGGAAAAACTGTTTGCCCGCATGGGGCAGTAGCCTGCATTGTTGATTTATCGGGCCCAACCCCCTTTGGTTGGGCCCGATAACTGCTTGATTCGAGAAAAGAGCGGGATCATGAGCGATCGTATTGTTGCTGTCATGCTGCTGGTACTGGCACTGTTGTTCGGTTTTCAGGCCTGGGCTTATGTGCCGATTGGATTTACCGACCACCTGGGCGCACGGGTTTTCCCTCTGGCCGTTGCTCTGTTTATGCTGCCCTTGACCCTGGTGCTGTTTTTTGGCCGCCATGTCGCCGGGGCCTGGCCCAGTGCGCGAGCCTGGCGGGTGGTTTTTCTTGCCCTGTCGGTGCTGGTGGTGTACGCGCTGGTGATCGAATTTGTCGGGTTTCTCATTGCGACGATGGGTGTGTTTATTGTCTACGGGATGCTTTATGGCGCCCGTTGGTGGAAAACGATTATTGCCGGAGTTGTAGCATCGCTGATTTTGTATTTTCTGTTTGTCTGGGCCCTGGATATGTACCTGCCCCTCGGGGCCCTCTTTGAGGAGTTGTTGTGATGGATGCTTTTCAGTCACTCATGCAGGGGTTTTCCGGTGCGTTGATTCCCATTAACCTGCTGGTGGTTTTTCTTGGCGTTACGGCCGGTACCGTCATCGGTATGCTCCCCGGTATTGGTCCGATCAATGGCATCGCAATCCTGATTCCCATCACTTTTGCCCTGGGGATCGATCCGACTGCTATGCTGATTCTGTTTGCCGGAATTTATTACGGCGCCCAGTACGGCAACTCCATCAGCACCATTCTGCTCAATGTGCCGGGGACACCGTCTTCGGTTGCCACGGCTCTTGATGGTCACCCCATGGCTAAGAGTGGGCGGGCCGGTCCGGCTTTGGCTATCTCCGCTATTGCGTCCTTTGTCGGCGGAACCGTTGCCGTTATTGGTTTGATGTTTTTAGCCCCGGTGCTGTCAAAGTGGGCGATTCGTTTCGGTCCGGCCGAATATTTTGTTCTGATTCTTTTTACCTTTACCATGCTTTCGGCCCTGTCGGGTAAGCAGTTTATCAAGGGGTTGCTCGCTACCGGTATCGGCCTGATGCTGGCGACCATTGGTATCGACGGCGGTACCGGGATTCCCCGCTATACTTTCGGCCATCTGGCTTTTTACGATGGGCTCGATTTTGCCGTGGTGACTATCGGCCTGTTTGCCATTTCCGAAGTGTTTCTGCTGATTGAACAGACCCAGACTGCTGGTGAGGTAAATACCAAACTGGGGCGGGTGATGGTGACCCTCAAGGAGTTTCTTTCTTGTTGGTGGGGGATGATTCGTTCTGCCGTTACTGGTTTCTTGATTGGGGTTTTGCCTGGAGCAGGAGCAACGATCGCCAGTTTTATGGCCTACGCCACCGAGCAGCGGTTGGTGGATAAAAAGGGAACCTTCGGGACGGGAGATATCCGGGCGGTGGCGGCCCCCGAATCTGCCAATAATGCTGCGGTTTCCGGTGCCCTCATTCCGATGTTGACCCTCGGTGTTCCAGGCAGTGGGACCACGGCGGTGATCCTCGGCGCCTTGCTGGCCCTTAACCTCAATCCCGGCCCCTTGTTCATTGTCCAGCATGCAGATATGTTCTGGACCCTGATTGCCTCAATGTACATCGGCAATATCATGCTGTTGGTTCTTAACCTTCCCCTGGTCGGTCTGTTCGTCAAGGTACTGCTGATCCCGCGTTATATCCTGGTGCCGGGGGTGGCGATGATCAGCTACGGTGCCATCTATGCCGCCAGTAGTTCGATGACCGACCTGATGCTGATGACCGGCTTCGGTCTGCTCGGTTACTTGATGCGCAAGACCGATTTTCCGTTAGCACCGGTGATTTTGGCACTGGTTCTCGGGCCGATGATGGAGACCAGCTTGCGCCGGGCCCTGTCGTTGTCCAACGGCGATTGGGGAGTGTTGTTTGCCTCACCGCTGGTACTGGTGCTATGGGGACTGGTGGCCGTATCAGCATTTGTGCCGCTTATTCGCACCCTGCGTCGGGCACGTCAGTACAACGACAGCGAACAGCATTAACGTCGGTAATTAAGCAGATTGATTCAAACACCAAGGGGGCTGACCGGAAGTTTCCCGGACAACCCTCTTGGTGCAGTAGCTGGAAGCAACTCAGCCTTTGCCGAATGTCTTCAGAAAAAGCTGCAGGATATCCGGTTGATTGGCTTTTATATCACCACTGAGAAAATCCTTGAGACCTGGTTGGTAACCGTTGTTCCAGACCTTGAGAAAAAAAACAGCACCGGTTTTGCAGACACAGTCGGCATGGTCGGTAGTCCGGCCTGAATCAACGCGGCATTCCGTCGGGTTTAACCAGACCGTTCTCTTGATGTCGTCGATGGAAAAATAGATGCTGACCGGTTCTGTGATCATACCGGTTTGATAATTGTTCGGTAGTTCGGCAAAGATTGCTTCAACCGTCACGGATGCCCCCTTTTCTTAAAAAGCATTTTTCTTTCATTCAACCGCCGGCAATTTTTGCCGTCAGTAGCGGCACCAGTTGTTTCAGATCAGCAACCGCGAGGACGTCGGCAACCTCACCAATCGGCGCGTCCTTGTCGGTGTTGATGGCGATGACAAACTCCGACTTTTTCATCCCCGCCAGGTGCTGGATCGCCCCGGAAATGCCGCAGGCAATGTAAAGCTTTGGTGCGACCGTTTGGCCGGTGGTGCCAACCTGGCGACTGTGCTCAGCCCATTCAGCATCAACTACGGGGCGGCTGGCGGCATATTCACCGTTAAGGGCTTTAGCCAGAGCGTCGATCATACTTAAGTTTTCCGGCTTGCCAATGCCCCTGCCGGCGCTGACGATCACTTTGGCCTTTGACAAATCGACACCACCTGCGGCGGCGGCTTCGTAGCCATTGAAGCTGATCGTTCCCGGTTCCGCATCCGGTAGTTCAATGACGTGCGGCGTTGCGGATGGCTGGTCCTGAGGGGTAAATGCGCCGGCCTGCAGGGTGACTACGGTCAGGGCCGTTTTGACTTTCACCTGGCGTCGCAGTTTGCTGTTACAGCAGGGAACGATCAGAGTATCCTCTGTCAGATCAACCACTTCGGAAACCTGGGCGGCCTTGAGGGCCAGGGCGATACGAGGGGCCAGATCCCAGCCGTAGGACGAGTGGGGAAAAACGACCAGCTGCGGCTGTTCTTTGGCAATCACCTCCAGTAACAGTTTTTTGTGACCATCGGGATTGAACTCACCAGCGCCGGTGCTGTCAGCCAGGTACAAGGTTCCGGAAAAGTTGGGCAGGGCGTCTTTTGAGCCCACCAGAAACATGGTTGCTTCGCCGCCCAGGCGGGCAGCGAACTCAATCAGTTCGGCACAGGTTCCCAGGGTTTTACCATCTCGATATTCACCAACCAGAAGTATTTTCATCGTGGTCTCCTTATGCCAGAACCGTGGTTTTATCTTTAATGATCTTGAGCAGTTGATCCGCCAGTTCTGCCGGATCTCCCTCAAGGATCAGGCCGCCGCCGCGTTTTTCCGGTAAAAAGACGGCGACGGTTTGCTGTTGCAGTTCCGGCGTACTGAAGTCGGCAAGGGGAGCAGTCAGCAACTCTTTTTTCTTGGCTTTCATGATGTTCGGCAGGGTCGGGTAGCGTGGTTTGTTCAGACCCAACTGACAGGTCACCAGCGCCGGAGTGTTGCAACTGACCAGAGCCCTGGAGCCTCCCTCCAGCTCGCGTTTAGCGGAAATTGTTCCATCAGCATAGCTGAATTCTACCAGGGTGGTCAGGCTTGGAATGCCGAGCATTTCGGCAACCAGAACACCTACCTGGGCGCTACCGCGATCCTGGGATTGCATTCCGGTAAAGATCAGGTCAAAGTTGTGTTGGCGGGCATAGTCGGCAATCACAGCAGCGATGGTCATGGGGTCACGCTGATGACTGTCGGTGTCAAGGATATGCATCCCCTTATCCGCCCCCATGGCGAGAGCTTTCTTCATGGTTTCCTTGACCCGTTCCGGACCGATACAGAGCACCGTCAGCTCAGCCGCGCCGACCTGTTCTTTGAGCTGTACCGCCTGTTCCACCGCGTACTCATCGTATTCATTCATGCGCCAGGCAAGATCGGTATCCTCATACCAGTTCCCTGCAGCGTTGACCTTGAAGCGGGATTCCATGTCGGGAACCTGTTTGATGCAGACGAGAATATTCATCATATAAACTCCTTTGTCGAGACTGCCTACGCAGCAGGCAGTCGTTTTACCAGTAATTCCGCCAGATCCAGCGGTGTGAGCTGATCACTTAAATCTGCCCCCTTGATGCCGTCTTCAAACATGGTCAGGCAAAAGGGGCAGCTAGACACCAGCGTGCCGGTTCCGGTGGCAGCGGCCATTTCAGCACGTACTTCGCTGATCCTGCTGCCAATGGTTTCATCGGCAAGGATCCGCCCCCCGCCGGCACCGCAACAGAAGGACTCCCGTCCATGCTTGTCCATCTCGGTCAGCTGTGCTCCGGCCGCCGTTAGCAGAGAGCGGGGCGCCTGGTAGAGATCATTATGTCGTCCCAGATAGCATGAATCATGATAGGTGCAACGGGTCTCTTGCGGTTGCAGTTGCAGCTGACCGCCTTTGATCAGATCAGCGAGGAAGTTGGTGTAATGCTGCACCGGCAGAGTCAGTCCGAATTCGCGATAATCCTTATTCAGGGTGTTATAACAGTGGGGGCAGGTGGTGACGATCTGCTGGGCGGAAGTCGCAGCGATGTTCTCGATATTTTCCCGCGCCAGGGTTTGATAGAGATATTCATTCCCCATCTTGCGCATCGGTTCGCCACAGCATTTTTCCGTTTTACCAAGGATGGCGACCTTGATTCCGGCGGCGGCGCAGAGGGTGACGAAAGCTTTGGCAACCGCCTGATTACGCTTGTCAAAAGAAGCATAGCAGCCGACGAAATAGAGAATATCCGCGTTTTCGGTGTTTGCATCCACCACCGGCAACCCCTGTGCCCAGTCACCACGCCCGGCAAACGCCAGCCCGAAGGGGTTGCCATTGACCTCGGTCTGATCCATGGCCGCTGTCACTTCGTCGCCGGGAAATTCTCCTTCCATCAATACCAGATTGCGTCTGACATCAACAATTTTACCGACATGCTCGATGGCCGCGGGACAGCTTTCCTGGCAGGCCAGGCATGTCGTACAGGACCAGATGACGTCCCGTTCGAGGGTCTCCGGCAGATTCGCCTGCGGCTGCTGGAAGGCAATCTCACCCACCTGCTTGACCAGTTTCATCGGCGACAAAGGCTTGTCCGTTGCCCACGCCGGACAGCGATCCTGACAGCGTTTGCAACTGGTGCAGGCATCGGCATCGAAGATATCCTTCCAGGTCAGTTCGGTTATGGTTGCGGCACCGTAGCTTTCAGTCTCTTCATTTTCAAGGTCAATCGCTGCCAACATCCCCTTGGGGCCGAGATCGGCGAAAAAGTAATTGGTGCTGGTAGTAAACAGGTGGCGCAGCTTGGTCAGGGGAATAATGGCGATAAAAAGGATCGCCAGCAGTAAGTGTCCCCACCAGGTAACCTGATGCAGGCTGCGCAGGGTCGCCTCCTCAAAACCGGCAAGGCTGTTGGCCACGAGCAGGCCGACGGGTGACCACAGGGCCAGAGGGGTGCCCAGTTCGGTGACTGCCATGCGCGCGCCCTCGATGATAAAGCCGCTGATGAGGATCGCCAGCAGCAAGCCGTGGATGATCCAGTCGTCGTTGATGTTGTCGAGGCCCGGCGGTCGAATCAGGGTGCGCCGAATTAATAGCCCTGCGAGCATGACAATGGCCACCAGCCCTGCCATATCGAGAATCAGGGAAAACCACAGATAGAAGGGACCGGTCAAAAAACGTACGTCAAACAGGGGATCGGTCAGGTCGGCCTGGATGAAAATCAATAGAGTGCCGATAAACAACAGTAAAAAGCCCCAGAAAAACAGGGCATGAGCGGTGCCCGGAAGGCGTTGGTAAAGAACCCTGGTTTGTAACAGTGTGCCACGGATCGCCTGTTTCAGGCGCGCGGGCCACTGATCGCAGCGGTCCAGGGGTTGTCCTTGGCGATAGACCTTGATGCGTCGTGAGAACTGATAGCCGAGGAAGGCGACAGCAGCTACCGCCAGCAGGTACATGGGGAGCAGGACGCCCAGGCTCTGGCCGATATTCCAGTAGATTTCGCGTGTATATTCCATGGCGCTCCCCAAAAAAAGACTGCGGGTTGATATTGCTCAATACAGATAAAACAGAGTATATACCAGAGCTGGAGGCAACATCTCGTGCTTTGATTTTATGTTCTTAACGTAAAGGTCAAGTAGAAAAATAACAGCATTATATTTTCATTGCAACAATTAAAAAACCTGTTGAATCAGCTGTCAGGCCTTGGATTGACAGCCTGATTCGAGAGTGTTATTAAGGATGAAAACTAACGTAAAGGTTACTATCGTGAAAAAAAATGATAATCAGTCAGTGCAGATTGGCGAGCTCGCCAGGATGTTGGGAATAACAACCCGAACGATCCGCTACTATGAGGAGATCGGCTTGATGGGCCCACCGGAAAGGCTGGTTGGGGGTACCCGGACCTACTGCCGGGAAGATGTTTTACGGCTGAAATTTATTCTCAAACTAAAAGAACTGGGGATTACCCTGAAAGAGATGCAGCAGCTGGCGCAGAACTTTGATATCAATCAGCAGGATTTTCATACCATTACGCCAAAACTTCTCGAAATTCTCGATACCCATATCGGCAAAGTAGATAAAAAAATTGCCAGCCTGGCGTCTCTGAGAACAGAGGTTGTGGCATATCGATCCCGTATCCTTGATATTCTGAACGAAAGGGCTCCGGTCGTAAAATGAACCCTGCCGCCTTTCAGTTTTCGACCACAATCGACATCCGTTTTGCCGATCTCGATGCTTATGGCCATGTCAATAACGCCATCTATTTTACCTATCTGGAACATGCTCGGGTCAAGATGTTTCAGGAATATTTCGGCGCGTTCCTCGACAGTTCCCTGCTGTTTCTGGTGGTACGCGCCGAATGTGACTACCGTCTGCCCATCACCCTGAATGACAGCCTGCAGATCACTCTTAAGGTTGAACAACTCCGACATTCAAGTTTCACCTTCGCTTACCTGCTTCATGACGGTGGCGGCCGTGAATTTGCCACGGCCAAAACCGTTATGGTTGGCTATGATCCAAAGGCAAAAAAACCTGCCGCATTACCTGCTGAAATCCGTCAAACCTTTGCCCAGCTCGATCAACCCGGGGTAGAGTAACCGATGTGAGGAGCCTTTGTGACACAAGTGCAGATAAAAACCTATGAGATTGCCGGAATGCAGCCGATTTCCCGTGAATGTCTGGTTTGTGGGACGGAAAACGCCCTGGGAATCAGGGCACAGTTTTTTGAAACCACAACGAAGGAGTTGATCGCTCTTTTTACTTTGCACAATCAGCACCAGAGTTATCCCGGCATCGCCCATGGTGGTATCTCAGCGACAGTACTTGATGAAGTGATCGGGAGGGCGATTATGATTAATCATGATCACCAGACCTTCGGCATGACCCTTGATCTGCAGGTGCGTTACCGTAAACCGGTCCCTCTGGAGCTTGAGCTTAAGGTGGTGGGACGCATCGACGCCGACAAAGGGCGTTTGTTTGAAGGCAGTGGCGAACTCTACCTGCCTGATGGTACCGTTGCTGTCGAGGCCCATGGTAAATATATGAAGCGTCGCATTGATCAGATTACCACTGCTGATTTTACTGAAACCTCATGGCTGTTACCGAAAGGGGAACCTCCGGCAACGATAGCCATATAGAGAGCAGGTATCAGGTGGGCGCTAAGGAAGAACCTTGTTCCAGCGATCAATCGTCACCTGCTCGAACAGCCCGGCCTTGGCGTAGGGATCGCCGGCGGCAAAGTTTTGCGCTGCCGCAAGGTCGGGCAGATCGAGAATGACCACCGAGCCGCACATCTGCTCATCCCTATCAAGTAGCGGGCCGGCGGCAAAGAGGTTGTCGCCGAAACTTTTCAGGTAGTCAACATGAGCCGGACGGTTTTCCTGGCGCACGGCAAGGTGATTTTTTTTGTCGATACAGCGGATGACAAAGAGCATGGCTGGTCTCCATTTTTTGTATGTTAATGGTTTTACAAGGGTCGAGATTAGCATAAACACACAGGAAAGGTGAGATGATTTATCCTAGAATAATAATCAGCTTGGTCCTGACTCTATGGCTGGTGGCCTGTTCCGGCGATAACCATCTGGAGATAGCGGCGGAAAATACCGAGACAATTACCCACTACGCCCAGTTTCGTGATCCGCAGCAGAATCGGGTGGTTCTTTTTGTCTTTGATGAAGAAACCAGCGCCATTGAAATAAAACAGCATGCCCAAGGTCTGGCACATGCAGATGACCGCTTGCTGGCTGCTTACTACTTTCCAGCAGGAGGAGTCAGTGTGCCGCCAACGCGTCTTTCGCGTGCGGGCGGCATTATCAGAGCACATGATCTGATGTATGACGACCCGGAAATCGGCCCCTGGCATTATGCCTTTCTGCACCCCTTTGCCGGTGAGCCACGTTTCACTGATTGTCTCAAAGCCCCTGAGGATGTTCTTTGCCGGCAGCAATAAGAATGGATTATCTGGTTATGTGCTTATTGCCACCCCTATTTGCCCGGAAACCTCTGACGCTGGTGGGTGAAAAGTTCTAGGTGATCCGAGATCCTTTTGTAGAACGAAATGCAAGACAGCCCAGCCTGGGGATTTCAGGTTGGGCTGGTTAATTTTCTGGATGGCGTCACTTCCAATAAAATCTGTTTCATCCATGCCGTACCCCAAAAAGGCCCAACCTGATTTTTTCAGGCGGGCCTTTTCAAATTGTTATTTCTGCAGTGATTTAATTCACGGCATCCTTGGGTTTCTGGCCAGCTTTAAACTTTGCTGCTTTTGATGCTTCGTGAGCAACTGCTGGCGGCCTTAAAAGAGCTGAAAATGCACGGCATGCGCAGCGTGCTTGATGAAGTGCTGGTCAACGGGACTCGGCAGAAATCGATCCCGGAGAAGATCCTGCTGGAACTGCTCAATGCTGAGCAAACCGAACGCAAAATGCGCAGCATCCGCTATCGGATGGGACAAGCTAAGTTCCCGATGGCAAAGGGCCTTGATCAGCTCGACTTCAGTGTTTCACCGGTGAATGAAACGCAATTGAGAACCCTTTATGAGGGGCAGTTTCTAGCGACACAAAGCAATGTCATCTTGGTCGGCGGCACCGGAACCGGCAAAACCCATCTGGCGATTGCCATCGCCCGGCAGATTGTTCGAAGTGGCAAACGCTGTCGCTATTTCAATCTGGTTGACCTGGTCAATCAGCTTGAGCAGGAGAAACTGCTCGGTAAAGGCGGCAGGCTTGCTGCCAGTCCGGGCAGAGTCGATCTGGTGGTGCTGGACGAACTTGGCTACCTGCTGTTCTCCAAGAGCGGCGGGCAGCTTCTATTCCACTTGATCTCAAAGCTCTACGAGAAAACCTCGCTGTTGATCACCACCAACCTGACCTTCGGCGAATGGCCCCAGGTCTTTGGCGACGGCAAGATGACCACGGCCTTACTCGACCGGGTGACACATCACTGCGAGATTATCGAAACTGGGAATGAAAGTTGGAGAATCAGAACCAGGAAAAACGACCAAAACTAACCCGCTGAGATGGGTCAAAATTGGACGCCGATGGTGGTCATTTTTCAATGCCGATTGACAGGTTGGGACTTTTTTTGTTGAAAACAGGATAGACTTGAGAATGTGATGTTGCTAGCAATAAAAAACGTTTGAATAAGCCCAAGTAATTACTGGATGAAGGCCGGGGTGTTAACAGAGGAAGTCATGCTCTAGTCCTACATGCGCTTGATGCGTGGGCTAAAAAGACAAGACGCTAACCTGGGATACTACGATTTTTCAAACGCATAAACATTTTGAGAATCTGAGGCAACAAGCAAAAAATCATTTCAATAAAAACAAGCTTTAGAAGCTGTAAACACCAAGTTTTTCGAACAATTCTTCGAATCTTATGAGCCTGTTTTCTACCTCTTCCCCTGAGAGAAAGATCATCGCTTCTAATAAAGACTCAAGCAATAGTAATGTTACCACCCTGCTATTGAACATGGCAGGCCCTTCCGAGCTGACAAACAGATTTATATCTGAAATCTTGGCGAGAGGACTCGTCTCTCTGTCAGTTATAAAAACTATTTTACTGTTACAGCTTCTGAACCATTGGGCTACCTGTACCGACGGCTTAGCATGGCGCTTGTGAGCGATAATCAGCAAAGTGTCGTCTTCGGCAACATCAGTCAAATGATGTGTCAGAGTTGAAATGTCGGGACTAAGTAAAATACTATTCTTACGGATGTACTTAGAAAGAAGGTAAAAATACTTTGCTAAAGGTGCGCCGGATGCACTTCCGCAAACGTAAAGATTGCCCTTCGACTGAGTCAGGATTTTCGCGGCATTCATGATCTCAGCATCCGAAATTCTTGCTTTCGTTTTCAGCATATTCATTGTTGCGTGGTGAATATGCCGCCCCAGAACACCCTCATTTTCACTTAGCGATTCCCTCCTGCCAAAATAACGGACCATGGGGGATTCGAAATTTTGCGCCAATTCATTTCTCAGCAGCGAAATGAAATCGGCAAAGTTTTTATAGCCCAATCGCAACACGAATCTGCCGACGGTCGCATTGCCCACTCCAGCGCCGCTACTGATCGTGGTAATCGTTTCGTAAGCGAGTTGAGGATATTTCTGCTCCAGATACTCCGCGATTTTTGCTTCACTCGGCGTCAGTT
Source organism: Pelovirga sp. (assembly GCF_059864205.1). Lineage (NCBI taxonomy): Bacteria > Pseudomonadati > Thermodesulfobacteriota > Desulfuromonadia > Geobacterales > Geobacteraceae > Pelovirga > Pelovirga sp. Next base: position 4,966 of record NZ_JCBCBS010000183.1, on the reverse strand, counting down.
TTTCAAAGTCCCTTATTCTTTCCAGCAGCGATTTGGATTCCATATTTCACCTTGAGGGTAATTGAACAGAAATGGATCAGTCTTAGATCCTTCAGGACCTGTATTGCTGACCGAGGCAATCACCTCCCCTGTTGGTTGGTTCATTTTTTCGGTCTCTTTGCTCGCACGATTCTTCCAGAAGACGAGGAATATAAGAGGCTTGCGCGACAAAGAACATCAATGCAGGACGAGCAGATATCTGTTTAATTTTGGAGGGTTAACATTTAGAGAGAACAACTGATTTTCCGCACCTATGATATACAAATCCCTCTCCCATGGGAAGAGATTCCCAGACAAGATTCCCAGAGAAAGACTCGTCCCGCATTTGCATTTCACGCTCAGCAGGTTCTCCCGGAAGGCCGGCTCGCCGGACAACTCATGCCATAGCCGTAACCCGTAGGCAGATTGTGTATACAAAAATATTGACAAAGACGCTAGTTGGTAATATTTTACCAAAAAACATGGATTTTGGTAGTTTGTTATCATTTGTCTGGTTACGGTTCATTCAGAGAGCAACAGCGCGGCGGTCGCAAATTGGCATTGTCGCTATAACTGTCCGGTGATTTCAAAAATGGACTAACTCGTGCTTCGGTCGAGATCGGTGCTCACATGCACCCCTAATCAAAGGAGAATAACAATGGTAGGGTTCCTGATTGGTTTGCTGGTAACGATCTGCGTCGGTTGGTTGATTATCAAGAAATATCAACCTCATACGGTCCTTCTTCTGGGCGGCTTAACGCTGCTTGGTCTCACGGTTTTAATCGCCCCTGAAACAAGCATTTTATTCAAAGATGCGAAGTCTACCGGCTGGATCGGCTTCGACCTGTTTGACTATGTCAAAAACACCATGTCCTATCGCGCCGCGGGTCTGGGGCTTATCATCATGGCGGCCGGCGGTTTTGCCAAGTACATGGATGAGATCGGGGCAACCAATGCCATGGTTTCCGTCTGTATCAAGCCCCTGCAGTTATTTCACGCTCCCTATGTCGTGCTTGCTCTGGGGTATGTTGTCGGCCAGATTATGAATATATTCATCCCCAGTGCTGCCGGGCTGGCGATGCTGCTTCTGGTCACCTTCTACCCGACGCTGGTGAGATTGGGAGTCAGCAGAAAAGCCGCAGCAGCGATGATCGGCACGACGGCGGTACTGGATCTCGGCCCGGCAAGTGGTGCGTCGAACATGGCAGCCAAAACAGCAGGACTTGATGTTGCGGTCTACTTCGCCTCGTATCAGGTGCCGGTTGCTGTATTTTCCATCATTACCATTTCCGTTCTTACCTATTTTACTGCCCGCTATTTTGATAATAAGGAAGGGCATGTCGCCAACGTAACCGCGTCATCGGCCCCCGAGGGTCAGCAGCTCGAAGCCCCCTCGAAACTTTACGCAATCCTCCCGCTGCTGCCGCTTACGCTGATTCTCATCTTCAGCAAGCTGCTGGTCAGCTCGATTAAATTAGATGTGGTTACCGCGATGATTATCGGCGTGTTTGTCGGCATGCTGTTTGAGGTGATCCGGACCAGAGATTTCAAATCCATCTTCAAGGGAGTTATGGCCTTTTTCGATGGCATGGGGCATATGTTTGCACGTATCGTCTCCCTGATTATCTGTGCGGAAACCTTTGCCGCCGGTCTTAAAACCATAGGGGCTGTCGGTTTCCTGACCACTTCGGCGCAAAATGCAGGGCTGGGCTTCACGATTATGACGTTGCTGTTGTGCGCAATTGTGGCTGCGGTTGCGATTCTGACCGGCTCCGGTAACGCGGCGTTCTTTTCCTTCGGCAACCTCGCTCCCGACATGTCCGCCAAGTTCGGTGCTGAAGCGGTCAGCATGTTGCTGCCGATGCAACTTACCGCCGGTCTGGCGCGCTCCATGTCGCCGGTTGCGGGAGTAATCATTGCGGTCAGCGACGCCGGCCAATGTTCACCAATCGACATCGTCAAGAGAACTGCAATCCCGGTATTGGGTGGGATTGTCATTACTCTCCTGGTTAGTGTCTTTTTTGTCTGAAGCGGCGTGGGCAACTAGCGATACCGATGGCGGAAGCGTAGCCGGTCACTCTGGTCACGGGCTACATTCAGTTCCAACAGCCAAATTCCAGGAACGGAGACCGACAACAATGATCAGCCTCAACTCTTGCAAAAATGGTGGATAGCATGACAAATAAAGCATCAAAGAAAAATGAATATCAGGTTTCAAAGGCCGTTCGCGATACCTTTGCTGATCTGGGCGCTAATCCAGAGGTCAATGCCGCGCTTGAGTTCATAAAAGCCGACCATGTCCATACCTTGAACGAGCAGAAGGAAATCTGCGCTATTTCAGCCCCCACATTTGAAGAAAAGTCGCGGGCCGAAGATTACCTGCGACGCTTTACGGAGTTGGGCCTGGACGAGACTCGGCTCGATGCCATCGGCAATGTCCTAGGCATGCTCAAAGGCTGCGCTGAAGCCCCCAAGCTTGTTGTTGCCGCTCACCTGGATACCGTCTTCCCTGCGGGAACCGATACCAGAGTCGTTGAAAAAGAAGGGATCTTTCATGCGCCCGGCATTGCCGACGACACTCGCGGACTGGCCGAAATTCTCGGTATCATCAGAACCTTGAAACAGAGTCAGATCCAACTTCTGGGCGACATTCTCTTTGTCGGCAATGTCGGTGAAGAAGGCCTGGGTGATCTTAGGGGAACCAAGCAGTTGTTCAATGATTTCAAGGATATCGATGGGTTCATTACCATCGATGGCACGGGGGTAGGGTCGATCACCTATCGGGCCACAGGAAGCCACCGTTACCGGGTCACATTCAAGGGCCCCGGAGGTCACAGCTACCTCAATTTCGGGTTACCAAGCGCCATCCATGCCGCCGGCAGAGCGATCGCTCTTTTAGCAGACCTAAGCCCTCCCAAGGATCCGCTCACAACCTTCACCGTTGGGACCATCAACGGAGGCACATCGGTAAATACCATTGCGGCTCAAGCTGAAATGCTTATCGACATCCGTTCCAACGGCAGAGAAGAGTTGCTACAGCTGGGTTCTGATATTTTGTCCATTATCAAAGCTGCTGCCGCTCAGGAAAACACACACTGTAACAGCGATCAATTAACAGTTGACATTGAACTCCTCGGTGATCGACCCGCAGGTTTTCAATCGCCGGACGAACCGATTGTTCAGGCCGCTTATGCGGCAGGAAAACTGCTCGGCATCAATTCACAACTCGGAAACCCAGGCAGCACGGACGCCAACATACCGATCAGTCTCGGCATCCCCGGCATCTCCATTGGCAGGGGAGGAACCTCAGGGAACATTCATACCACAAACGAATGGTTTGATCCGACAGTCGCTTATCTAGGTCCACAGAAAACATTATTAACGATTCTCGCTCTCGTCGGCGTCAAAGGAACCTGTCCTCCTCTACTGAAAAAATCTGCTGCAAACGTTTAAACGCAGCAATCACCCCCTTTGTTCGACTATAATTGCCACCTATAATTGAACATTTATAAAAGAAGAAGCCATGTTTACATTAGATAGATTTAGGGCTGATATTCAGCTCCTTGTCAATATCGACAGCGGGACCCATTGCCGAGAAGGTGTCAATAAGCTTGGCCGGTGGTTTGCCGACCGGTTTTCTCGTATAGGATGGGACATTGACTGGTTCGAGCCGGCACCCGAATATGGCAAAAGTTTTTTGGCGTATTCCGGGGACAAGAACGCATTTGATTTATTGATTTTATGCCACCTGGATACCGTGTTCCCGGAAGGCGAAGCGAAAGGGCGGCCGTTTTCAGAAGATGAGGCGCGGATGTACGGTCCCGGCGTGGCGGATATGAAATCCGGATGCCTGTTTACCTGGTACGCTATCAAGGAGCTTCTGGACAAAGGGCAACTGAGCGGCAATGTAGCTGTGTTCTATAACGGCGAACACGAAATCAGCTGCCCGCATATTCGGCCTGTCATTGAAGAGCTTTCGCAGAAGGCAAAAGCGGTCATCTCTGCGGAATCAGCAAGGGTCAACGGGGCATACGTAAAGCAGCGAAAAGGGATCGGCAGATACCGAATCGAGTTCCATGGCAAAGGGGCCCATGCCGGGAACAATCCCTTTGAAGGGGAGTGTGCCATTACCGAGGCGGCCCACTGGACGCTTTTTCTGCGCGAATTCTGCGATCAGGACAAAGGAATCTACGTCAACCCGGGGATTATTTCCGGCGGGATGTCGCAGAACTCGATTCCGCATTTTGCCGAACTGGCGATCGACACCAGATTTGATGCGTTGGAAGAAGGCGAACGCATAGAGCGCCTTATCAGGGAAAAGGTGGAACGGCCGTTCAACCCGCAGATCAAGGTTCAGGTGAAGGGTAAAATCATGCGTCCGCCTATGGTTCCCAACGCCAGAACCGAAGAACTCTGCTCAACGATTGAAAAGATCGGCGAACGCCACGGAGTAGATGTTCATTGGGCCTTTGCTGGCGGAGGCTCCGATGCCTCTTTTGCCTCGCCTTTCGGCATACCAACCCTTTGTGGACTGGCCGCTGTCGGTGGCAAACTACACAGTAAGGATGAATACCTAGAAAAGAGCGACCTGGAAGAAAGGTACAAGGTGTTTCGGGATATTGTGTTAGAAATTTCTACCAACAATCCTGCTGATATTTGACCTGTTCGTTTCTGGATCTCGAAGTCTAACATGCCCCCTCGGAAAACCGGGATGCTTAGATGAATCAAGCGTCCTTTGCGCCCAACTATTCTAAATGCACTCCTTCAGAAGTTCGCTGCACAACGGTTTGAGATAAGCGGAGGCGGCGTAAACTTGCGTGACTTATCGTAATTTGATTTTACTTACCTCAACCCGGCCTTCGAGTAAAGGTTAGCGTTGTCTCTGGGGTTGCGCCATTCGATATTTTCAATCATTTTTGGGTTCAACGGAGGTTTCTTACAGACCCTG